>CAMVIC010000029.1 GCA_947167435.1 uncultured Clostridia bacterium
CGCCAACGACGACACGCTGCTCTACGGTGTGGAGGTCAAGTTCTACAACATGGAAGTGGAGATCGACCAGAACCTGGAGACCGGCAGTCCCGGCCTGTACGTGATCGGCGACTGCTCCGGCGTGACCCACTCCCTCAGCCACGCCTCTGCCAGCGGCGTCTATGTGGCCCGCCGGATTCTGACAGGCGCATAAAATCTTTTCCCGCGGACATTCGTGCTTCAAGACGTTGTGACACAGGAGGTGATTCCGGACGGACAGCAGACGGCAAAATTATCTGCACGGCGCGGCCATTCTGACCGTGGGCGTGATCATCATGAAAATCCTGGGCTTCTTCTATAAGATCCCCCTGGGTAATATTCTCGGCGACGAGGGCTATTCCATGTTCATGGGTGCGTACAGCATCTATAACATTTTCTTCACCCTTGCCACCGCCGGATTGCCCGTGGCCCTCTCCCGTCTGGTGGCGGAAGCGGACGCCCACGGCCGGGTAAGACAGGAGGAAAAGACCTTCCGGGTAGCGCTTCTTACCTTCACCGCAATCGGACTGGTCTTTGCCGCCATTCTGTTCTTCTTCCCCCACTGGCTCGCCGCCGTATATCTGGAGAATCCGGACGCGGCGCCCAGTATCCGCGCCATGGCGCCGGCGATTCTGCTGGTGTGCATGGTCTCCGCCTATCGGGGCTACTGTCAGGGCAACGGGAACATGCTGCCCACCACGGTGGACGAGGTGCTGGAGGTTCTCTTCAAGGTCATCGCCGGACTTGTGATTGCGGTGCTGGTGCTGCGCGCCTACCGGGGCGACCCCATGGCGCTGCCCATGGGCTCCGCCGGCGCCATCTTCGGCGTGTCCGTGGGCTCCACGGTCTCTCTGCTGTACATGGTGGTTTACAAGCACCGGCACTACAGCGCGCTGGCCGCCCCCTATACCGGCGGCGTACACCTGGCAGAGCCCGCCCCCCGGGAGGAGGCGGTGGACTCCGCCGGGAAGATCGTACACGACATTTTCTCCATCGGCATTCCCATCGCCCTGGGCGCCTGTATTCTGGCTCTGCTCAACAGCGTGGACTCCAAACTGTGCATGAACCGGCTTCAGAGCGCCGCCGGCTTCAGCTATCGGGAGGCCAAGGTTCTCTACGGCGTCTACGGCAAGGCCCAGACCCTCTTCAACCTGCCGGCCGCCTTCATCACGCCCCTGACCATCTCCATCGTCCCCGCCATCTCCGGGGCCATTGCCCGGAAAGACCGGGACGCCGCCTCCACCGTGTCGGAGGACTCCATGCGCATCTCCGCCGTGGTCTCCGTCCCCATGGGCGTGGGCCTGGCGGTGCTGGCGGGTCCCATCATGCAGGTGCTCTTTCCCGACAGCCATCCGGCAGGGCCGGGTCTCCTGCAGGTCATGGGCATCGCCTCCTTCTTCGTGTGCATCGTGCTGATGGAAAACGCCATTCTGCAGGCCTCCGGGCGGGAGAAGCTCACCATGGTGACGCTGATCTTCGGCGGCCTGGTGAAGATTGTCATCAACTGGTTCCTGGTGGCCAGGCGCCCCATCAACATTTACGGTGCGCCCATCGGTACCCTGGTCAGCTATCTGAGCATGGCCGCGCTGAACTATTTCTTCATGTGCCGTACTCTGGACCACCGGCCCCGGCTGCTGCGTATTTTTGCCGGCCCCCTGCTCTCCAGCGCGCTTATGGGCGTCACCGCCTGGGCGGTCTACGGGCTTTTTGCCCGGCTGCTGTTCCGTGTGGGCCGGATGGGCACGCTGCTGGCCATGGCCGCTGCCATTCTGACGGCTGTCATCGTATACCTGGCGGCCGTCATCTCCTCGCGCACCGTCACGAAGGCGGATACCAGTCTCATTCCCGGCGGAGAGAAGCTGGCCAGAATCCTTCATATGCGGTAAAGCCGCGGCTCCGGTTTTCGGGTTTTTCCGTTTCCTTCCATTTTTCGATTTGTCTGATGCAAATTGCAAAATCCCTTAAAAAAAGCCAAATAATACTTGATTAATGCCGCGAGATATGGTAGATTAGCAACGTTACGTCATCAGGACGGAGAACCCGGTGCGGCAGGCGTTTCCGCCGCCCACCCATTACTGGCAGAGTGCCAAAATATTTAGGAGGAATATCCATGAATAAAGCAGAACTCGTTGCTGCAGTCGCAGAGAAGACCGGTCTTTCCAAGAAGGACAGCGAGAAGGCCGTTAACGCCGCTTTCGACACCATCACCGAGACCCTCGTGGCCGGCGATAAGGTCCAGCTGGTTGGCTTTGGTGCTTTTGAGGTCAAGGAGCGCGGTGAGCGCACCGGTCTGAATCCCCAGACCAAGGAGACCATCACCATTCCCGCTACCCGCGTTGCTTCCTTCAAGGTCGGCAAGGCTCTCAAGGACGCCGTTGCAAAGTAAGTTGCTTCTGTGATAAAATAGCTGCGAGCGATAATCCGCCCGCAGCTGTTTTATTTTGCAGTATTCCGAAGGAGGGCAGCCCATGCGTCTGGATAAGTACTTGAAGGTGTCCCGCCTCATCAAGCGCCGAACCGTAGCCAACGAGGCCTGTGACGGCGAACGCGTCAGCGTAAACGGCAGGCAGGTGAAGGCCAGCTATCAGGTAAAGGTGGGCGATATCATCGAAATTGCCTTCGGCCAGCGGACCTTGAAGGTGGAGGTCGTCGAGGTCAGTGAAACCGCCGCCAAGGACAAGGCCCCGGCCATGTACCGGGAATTGGAATAAAGGAATAAAAAAGTGCCCCTCGCCGTGAACCGGCGAGGGGCGCTGTCTATATTCCAGCTTCGATCGTTTTCTGTCTGTCCGGGTCAGATGCCGCGGGCGGTCACGCTCTCGGGCAGGGTTGCAGGGTCGGCGGAGACGCTGACCACGAAGCTGATCTTCTCCGTTTCGGAGAACTTGTCCAGCCAGGCCAGGAAGCCTTCCAGCGCCTCGGTGGATTTGTCGTTGACCAGCTTATAGAAATTGTCGATGAAGAAATGGGTAATGTCATAGTTGCCGGCATGCACGCCGCAGATCAGGCCCTTGAGAAATTCATAACTGCCGATGTCGTAGGTACCTGCGTCGATCAGCCGCGCCTGGTAGGGAATGTCGAAGGTCAGCACCAGTTTCTTGGTTTTGCCCGAGCCCTTGAGGCCCAGAATGAGTTGAACCATGTAGTCCACGCTCCTTTGTAAGTTATTGAGTCCTGTTGTATATAGCTTACCATTTTTCCCGCCGCTGCGCAAGTGGGGAACTTGTAAAATAAAGATGAACCCGCTTCTTTCTTTTGACAGAGTGCCTTGAATTGTATGAGAGGCCGTTCTTGACGCAGCAGGACAATTATGATAAATTTTTAATAGGTATGTCCTGAAAAAATCGGGGTCTTTGCCCCTGAGAGAGGTGTTTGCCTTTTGAAAGATTTAAAGCATCTGATCTACTTTGAAAACCTCCTGCAGGACGCCCAGAACGAGCTGGTAGACAAGGCCAAGGCGGAAGGAAGACATGCCCTGGGATATAACTGCTATTACATTCCCGAGGTTCTTCTCAACCTGCCCGGCTGCTTTTCCAGCCGTCTGCGCGCCCCCCGCTGCACGTCCACCGATATCGCCGGCTACTACATGACCGGCCGCACATGTCCCTACGCCCGTTCCATTCTGGAGCGCGCCATTGAGGGCGGATACAACTATCTGGACGCACTGTTCGGCGCCGAGAGCTGCGCCACCATGGACCGCATGGAGCAGCACTTCTACCTGATCCACCCCATCAAGAACGAAAAGTTCTTCGTCACCCAGATCGACCCGCCCATGAAGAGCGACAAGACCAATCTGGACTACTACAAGGTTCAGCTGCAGGTCAAGGTTCTTCAGCCCCTGAAGGAGCGGCTGGGCGTGGACGTGTCCGAGGCCGCCATCGCCAGGGCCCTGGAGGAGCACAACCGCCTCTGCCGGGTCATCACGGAGATCGGCAACTTCCGGAAGCTGCCCAATCCCCCCATCACCGGCTATGAATTCCATGTTATCCAGCTGGTCAGCCAGGTCTGTCCCCATGACCTGATCCTGCCTTATCTGGAGGAGACGCTGGAAGAGCTCAAGACCAGGGAGCCGGAGC
The DNA here is from genome assembly GCA_947167435.1 of uncultured Clostridia bacterium. Next base: position 4,095 of record CAMVIC010000029.1, read on the forward strand.
CCAGCTTCCCCTTCCGCGCCCGTGTGGTGCTGGTGGGCAGCGAGGTGGACGACGAGAACTTCACCAAGCTCATCGAGAGCTGCGGCGCCATGGTGGTGGCCGACCGCTACTGCTTCGGCTCCTTCCCCGGACGGGAAGAGATTGAGGTGCGCCAGGGCGAGACCGCCTTTGACGCCATCTGCCGCCACTATCTGTACTGGAACCAGTGCGCCCGCTTCATGGACGGCGAGAAGATCAACCAGCGCACCGACGAGGTCAACCGCCTGTACGACGAGTTCGGCGCCGACGGCATCATCTACGAGAACATGAAGTTCTGCGAGTTCTGGAGCTATGAGAAGGTGCTGGCCTCCAACATCTTTATCAACGAGCGCAACATCCCGACCTGCACCATCGAGAAGGAATACGCACTTGGCGCCGTGGGCCAGCTGCGCACCCGCTTCCAGGCCTTTATCGAGTCGCTGGAGATCAAGCAGATTCAGGGAGGGACCAAGAAATGAAATATTTTGACAAGCTGATTGCTCCCATTGACAAGGCGCTGGAGCGTTTTGATCCCAAATGGCAGGCCGAAAACGGTGTCGGCGGCCTGAGAAGCCGCTACTATGACAAGACCGGCGTTGCCAAATGGCGCGAGTGGCGCGGCGTGAAGGACACCCTGTTCGACTACGTCTCCTGGCTCAACAACATCGTCTCCATGGTGCAGATGGTGGCCTCCGCCCCCATCCCCATCATGAAGGGCTTCTGGGAATACCGCTGGATGGGCTCGTATCTGGGCACCTTCCTGTTCATCGACCGCCTGTTTGAGGGCTATCGCGGTCCCGAGCTGCGCATCGCCCATATGAACATGCACGCCATCGTGCAGAGTTTGACCAAGCGCATCGCCTTCGCGCTGAAAAACGACGGACGTCTGGGCGGCGGTCCCGACACCTACAACATCATCCCCCACGACGAGACCATCACCCCGCTGTTCCTGAAGGGCTTCAAGGGCCTGTATCCCTTCCCCCTGCAGACCCTGCCGGAGTTTATCATCTGCGACGTGGACCAGCACATCGAGCCCTATTACATCGACGTGGCCGAGAGCTACGGCCTGCCCGCCGACGTATGCTCCCGCTGTGCGGCAGAGACCGGTGTCGCCATCGACGACGCCTTCCCCTTGGTGGGCCGCATCATGCTCTCCACCAACATGCCCTGCAACGCCTCTGAGTCCACCTCCATGTTCCAGCGCCGCCGGATCGGCAAGCCAGACTTCCCCATCACCCTGGCCATGCAGCACAATGCACCGGAGGCCCTGCCCTATTCCAGGCAGACTCTGAAGGACGCCATCGCCTTTGTGGAGGAGCATTACGACACCAAGTATGACTGGGACGAGTTCTTCAAGTACGCAAAGCTCATGAACGAGCAGAACACCATCGAGCTGGAGAAATGGGACTTCTTCAAGACCCCCTACTCTCCCCTCAGCGGCATTGCCGAGTCCCTGTACCGTCTGTACTCCTGGCAGTCCGTCAACGGCCAGGATCCCTATTTCAACAAGGTGGACCGGAAGGTCATCCGGATCATGCGCAAGGCCTATGAGGAGAAATACCGCCCCTTCGGCGGCAAGACCCGCCACCGGGCCTTCCTGTGGGGACCCTCCGCCGTGTACTACACCGACTTCCCCACCTGGACCCAGAACTGCTGGGGCATCACCATCGTGCTGAACATGGACTCCACCATGGGCTATAACATGATCAACACCGAGGACCCGGAGATCGCCATGGACGACCTGACCCGCTTCACCGAGAAGGCCTGTATGCGTCACCACGCCGTGGGCGGCTGGGACAACATCAACGCCCTCTGGGACTGGGCCAAGGACTTCAACTGCGACATGATCCTCTTCAACGACAACATCGCCTGCAAGGGCATGCTGGGCACCCATGCCCTCATGGAGGAGCAGGCCCGGGATCTGGGCTTCCACTTCATCTTTGTGGAGCATGACCTGGAGGACAGCCGCACCGTCTCCCGTCAGGATATGAGAAACTGCGTCAACAACTACATGTCCGTGGTCCTGGGCGAGAAGCCTCTGGATCCCACCATCGTGGAGTTTGACGACTCCGACGCCTATTGAGAAAGGGGGAGGGAAAATGCTGAAAACACTGTGGAAATTCCATCGGAACCGCCGCCGCAAACAGAGAGAAGCACGCCGCCGCAGACACTTCTTCCGCGGACTGTTCAGGCTCCTTGGCGGCGTGGTCAAGTTCGGTCTGATCTTCTTCGTCGCCACCTTCGGCCTGTATATGTTCAACGGCGAGAACAAGCTCATCTACTATGTGATCCGTCCCCTGCTCAACAAGCATTACGACAGCCAGGTCCGCGACCGGAAAATCTGAGATACCAAAATAGCGCCATGACGAAAATCATGGCGCTGTTTTCAATCTGATTCCATCCGAGCGTGCGGGGACACTCGGCGTTTCTCTGGAAGGGGGGCATATCCGTGAAAGAAGAACAGGGCCGCAGGCTCCATCTGGAGCTGCTGCGCATGATCGCCATCTATCTGGTGGTTCTGAACCATACCGGCTACAACGGCTATCTGTACGCAATGCAGGTCCCTGACAGGCCGGTTTTCTGGCCGCTTCTGGCGGTCTCCGTGCTGGTCAAGACGGCAGTTCCTTTGTTTTTTATGGTCTCCGGCGCGCTGCTGCTGGGGAAGGAGGAAAGTCTGGGGACACTGCTGAAAAAGCGGGTTCTCCGCTATGGGCTGGTGCTGCTGCTTTTTTCTCTGCTCAGCTATCTTTACGGCATCCGGGACCGCCTTGAGAGCTTCTCCCTGTACTATTTTCTCACGCAGCTCTACAGCTACCGGCTTGCGGATTCCTATTGGTTTCTGTATCAGTATCTGGCCTATCTGCTGGTGCTCCCCTTCCTGCGGGCGCTGGTGCGGGCCATGGGTGACCGGGACTACCGTTATCTGGTCGCGCTCTGGGTGGCGCTGGGCGTAACGGAGATCCTGGCGTTTCTCCTGTTGAAAACACCCGCCTGGCGCAGTGAGACCTTCGTTCTGTTTGTGTCCGAGTATACGGTGTTCTTCCCCCTGCTGGGCTATTATCTGGAGCAGCGCGTGCCGCCCGAGCGCTATACCCGGCGCCATGTTCTGTGGGCGCTGGCGGCAGCTCTCGCCGCCGTGTCACTGAGCTGTGCGGCTGTGAGAAGCTACTGTACGCGCTTTGACGACTGGACCATCAGCGGGGCGGAGACCTATCTGGGTTCGCTGACCTGCGTGCCCGCCCTGTCCGTCTATTTCTGTGTGCGCGCCCTGTTTCTCCGGCATCAGCCCGGTCCCCTCTGCCGCCGCGTCCTCTGCTTTTTCGGCAGCTGCAGCTTCGGCGTATATCTGCTGCAGCACATCTGGCTGGAGCAGACCGCGCCTCTGCGCCGCTCTCTGGCGTCGCTGCTGGGCACCTTTGCCGGCACCCTGGTCTGGGTGCTGTGCATCTGCGTGCTCGGCTCCGGCGTCGCCTGGCTCCTGCGGCAGCTCCCCGGATTGAAAAAACTCCTATAATGCCAAGAGCTCCCCGGAAAGTATTTCCGGGGAGCTTCTCAAACTACCGATTACTAAAAACTAATAACTGATTACCAAGCACTATACCCCGCGCTTATTTCGCACCGGGCTTGCCCAGCATGCGGAACATGTTCTTCTTGTAGGCCTCCACACCGGGCTGGTCAAAGGGATTGACGCCGGACATGTAGCCGGAAATGGCGCAGGCCATCTCGAAGAAGCAGACCAGAGCGGCAAAGCCCTCTTCGTTGCGCATGGGCACCTCGATGACCATGTTGGGCACGCCGCCGGCCACATGGGCCGCCTTCACCGCGTCCGCCGCCACATGGGAGATCTCCGCGATGTCACGGCCGGCCAGGTAGTTCAGGCCGTCGGTATCGTCCGCCTCCACAGGGAAGGGATAGGTGTTGCGGCTGTAGGTAAAGCGCACCACGCTCTCCATCAGGGTCCGGGGGCCGGACTGGATGAACTGACCCATGGAGTGCAGGTCGGCGGTAAACTCCACGCTGGCGGGGAAGATGCCCTTGCCGTCCTTGCCCTCGCTCTCGCCGTAGAGCTGCTTCCACCACTCGGCCATAAAGCGGAAGCTGGGCTCGTAGCAGGCCAGAATCTCAATGTCGTAACCCTTTCCGTACAGGTGCTGACGGGCAGCGGCATACTTCCAGGCGGGGTTTTCCGGGGAGCGCAGGTCCAGAGCCTTGAACTCCTCGATGGCGGCGTTGATGACCCGCTCCACGTCGATGCCGGCCACGGCCATGGGCAGCAGGCCCACCGCGCTCAGCACGCTGAAACGGCCGCCCACGTCGTCGGGAACCACGAAGGTCTTCCAGCCGTGCTCGTCCGCCTCGGTTTTCAGAACGCCCCGGTGCGCGTCGGTGGTGGCGAAGATGTGGGCGTCCGCCTCGTCGCCGTACTTTTTCTCCAGCAGCTCCCGGAAAATGCGGAAGGAAACCGCGGGCTCCAGGGTGGTGCCGGATTTGGAGATTACGTTCACGTCAAAGTCGACGCCCTCCAGCTGGCTGAGGGTATCGCAGAGGGTATCGGCGGAGAGCATGTTGCCCACGAAGATGATCCGCGGGTCGTCTTTGCCGGGGATGGGCTTGAGCAGTTCGATGGCGCCGCGTGCGCCCAGGTAGGAGCCGCCGATGCCAACAACCACCAGGGCCTTGGAGCGGCCGCGGATGAGTCTGGCAGCCTCCAGAATCTCAGGCAGCTCGGTCTCCTTGATGCGCTGGGGCAGCTGCAGCCAGCCGGTGAAATCCGCGCCCAGACCGGTGCCCTCGCTGAGGGTGCGGTGAGCCACTTCCGCCAGGGAATAATTGGGCCCGGCGGAGGTGAAAAATTCAGCAGCGCCGGACAGATCTACTTTTACCATATCCAGGATACCTCCCAATATCAGACATAGAATCATATTCATTATATACGATTTCCCCGGGATTTCAAGTGCAAAGCGGCGGATTTCCTTTCCGCACAGGGATATGACGGGTCTGCATGGATATTCACTGTTTTCCGCGGAATCCGGAAGGCGAACTTTTTTTCGTTTCGTGCGTCACATGGTCACAGGAACAGCAAAGGAGGAAAAAAGATGTCTATTCTTGTATTTGGCGTTCTTGCAGCCATCGTACTGTTCGTTGCCCTGGGCTTTAAGAACCAGGTGCAGGTCTCCCGTGATCCCGCCACCGGGAACGTACGGCGCGATATACAGCGGGAGTGGAAAACCCGTCCCATCCAGCTTCTTGCGCTGGCGGTGCTGATTGTGGCGGTGCTGGCAAGCTCTGTCACCGTGGTGCCCACCGGCTACACCGGCATCCTCACCACCTTCGGCCGCGTGGAGCAGCGCACCCTCAGCGCAGGCGCGCACCTGATTCTGCCCTGGCAGAACGTGGTGAAGATGGACAACCGGACCCAGAAGGTGCACATCACCACCGCCGCCTTCTCCAGCGACATCCAGCAGGTGGACCTGAGCCTGTCGGTAAACTTCTGCATCGACCAGGAGACCGCCCAGGAGCTTTACCGCACGGTCGGCATCAACTACTATGAAAACGTGATGAGCCCCCGGATTCTGGAAAACACCAAGGCGGTCTTCTCCCAGTACTCGGCGGAGAACCTGATTGCCAAGCGCAACAGCCTCTCCGACATGATTCAGGAGAGCACCGCGGCGGACATGAAGCCCTACGGCATCACCGTGGTGTCCATCGCCATCGAGGACATCGACTTTACCGACGCCTTCACCACCGCTGTCGAGGCCAAGCAGGTGGCGGCACAGAACAAGCTGACCGCCGAGACCGAGCAGGCCCAGAAAACCATGGAGGAGCGGGCCACCGCAGAGCGCGCGGTTATCGCCGCCAATGCCGAGGCGGAAAAGTCGGTCATCGCCGCCAATGCCGAGCTTGAAGTCGTCAAGGTTCAGGCTGAGGCAGCCCTCTATGCCGGCGAAAAAGAGGCTGAGATGAACAAGCGCATCTCCGAATCCCTGACTCCGGGTCTCCTCGATTACTACTGGATCAAGCAGTGGGACGGCAAGCTCCCCACCACCGTGCTGGGCGAGACCGGCAACTATATGATTGACCTGACGGAGTGACCGGTGGTTAGCAGTTAGCAGTTAGTAGCTAGCAGATAGTAGTTAGAGGAAAAGCGTTGGGCGGCCCGTCGGGCCGCCCAATGTTATGTTTTCTGCTGTTGGCTGTTTTGCGGCAACAGCCCGAAAAAGCGGCCGATGGGCAGGTATTTGCCGCTCCTGCGGTGTGTCGGAGAGGATTCCCCGGGCATTGGTTGACAGAATTGCAGGTTCCTGATCCGGTCGGAGCGCAGCGGCTGCCTTCTGCTGATTTGCAAAAAGCGCGCAGTTTCGGGAGTTTTAAACATTTCCCACAGAGTTTTCCACAGGGCCGCTGTGATGGAATCGCAGAAACTTGTTGACATAATGCCTTTTTCCGTCCCAATCAGGTTGTTTCCGTACGGTAACGAAAAATTTACAGAACGGTATTGACGCGGACGCAGCTTGCATAGTAAAATAACGGGTGCGACAGGGAAGCTCTCTGTCGGTCCCGCATTTTGCGAAAGGAGCAGGTTATGAGACGGCATTTTCGCTGGGATAAAAAATACCTGTATTGGGGTATCACAGCCTTTCTTGTGATTGCGGCGGCCATTTTGTTTTACATGGCCCTTAACTATCTGCCGGCGCTGGCTCAGGCAATCAGCCGCTTCGTGAGCATTCTCAGTCCCTTTGTCTGGGGTCTGATTCTCAGCTATCTGCTGGCTCCCCTGATGCGCTCGCTGGAGAAGCACGTCTTCCTGCCTCTGACGGAAAAGCTGTTTCGGAAGTGGAAGATTGATAAGCGACACAGTGCCGCCCGCGCTGCCCGCGGCATCTCCGTCCTAGTGTCGGAGCTGGTGCTGCTGGTTGTGATCGCGGCCCTGATCATGCTGATTCTGCCGCAATTGTACAGCAGCATTGAAATGATCGTGCAGAACAGCCCAACCTACGCGGCCAATCTGACCAACTGGGCCACCAATCTGCTTCAGGATTATCCGGAAATCCGCGCCTATATTACCGAAACCCTGGGCACCTTCAACAACGACGTATTCGGCTGGATTCGGGACACGCTCCTGCCCGGCCTGGGCAACATTCTCTCCAACGTGACCACAGGCGTGCGCTATGTGGTGGGCGGGGTATACAACCTTCTGATCGGCATTATCGTGTCCATTTACTTTCTGGGGAATCTGGAACATTACGGCGCCAGCTTCCGCCGGGTGCTGTACAGCGTCTTCCCCGTGGACACCGCCGAAAAAATCCGCTCCGGCATCGCCTTTGCCGACCGGACCTTCATGGGCTTTCTCAACGGCAAGCTTCTGGACTCCGCCATTGTGGGTCTCATCTGCTATATCGTATGCGCCATTTTGCGCATGCCCTACGCGCTGCTGGTCAGTGTCATTGTGGGCGTGACCAACATCATCCCCTTCTTCGGTCCCCTGATCGGCGCCATTCCCAGCGTGGTCATCATTCTGATGGTCAACCCCCTGAAGGCTCTGATTTTTGTGATCTTCATCATCATCCTTCAGCAGATCGACGGCAACATCATCGGCCCCAAGATTCTGGGCAACTCCACCGGCATCAACGGCTTCTGGGTCATGTTCTCCATCATCGTGGGTGCCGGGCTCTTCGGCTTC
>CAMVIC010000030.1 GCA_947167435.1 uncultured Clostridia bacterium
AGCAGCTGATTTGTAATCAGCAGGTCGGGGGTTCGAGTCCGTCCACCAGCTCCATCTGTGAGCAAAATGAATATGGGGGAATTCCCGAGTGGCCAAAGGGGACAGACTGTAAATCTGCTGGCAATGCCTTCGGTGGTTCGAATCCACCTTCCCCCACCAAACCGCAAGACGATCTGAAAATGTTCGTTTTGCGGTTTTTCTATTCTATATTGGAAGAGGCTGCAGACTATCATTTGACAAGCGTTGATGAAAATGGTATACTGCAGCCAACCTATTGAGAGTGCGTGAGAGACAAGCTCTGTGACCGCACAGCAACCTGCCGGAAGGTAAGGTGCTAATGCTTGACCGATGGGTTCTGATTCCCATCGGTGACGATGGGATTTTTTCTTATCCTCTTGATAGGTACTATGATTCTGTCAGGAGGAAGAAAAGCATGAAAACATTCGGCGTAATTCTGGTCAAAGGGGACGATATCCGTACGCTGCATCTGTGCGACAGCAAGGAAAAGGCAATTTCCCTGAGAGATCAGTACCGGCAGGGGATCGCTCCGAAAGACGGCGGCGTCCACGTCATTCTGGGTGATTTTGACGAGAAGGGAAGCCTGCTTGGAAGAAACTTTCGCGTATACTGAGTATTATGAAAAAACCCATGGTCCCGCAGCTGCGGAACCATGGGTTTTTTCGGGATGGGTCAGCAATACTTCTGAATCAGGGCGCGGATCGTCTCTGCACATTCATGCACAATCGCCGCGTCTTCCGGCTGAAGCGGGAACAGGGGAGCGCGCACGCTGCCGATGTCCGGAGCGCCGTTTTCCCGGAGAATGCCCTTGATTACGGCGTACATGTTGCCCTTGCCGGAGCACATTTTATAGATCACGTGGCAGCATTCATCCTGAATCTCACGGGCTTTGGCAATCTCACCGCTGCCGATCAGCTCATAGATTTTCAGGTACAGCTCCGGCATGGCGGCATAGGTGCCGCCGATGCCGCCGATCGCGCCGGCAACCAGGCCGGAGGCCAGCTGCTCATCGGGGCCGTTGAAGACCACTGCACCTTCGTCCCGCCACATCTCGATATCCTGGACGGGCATGGAGGAGTTTTTCACGCCGATGACGCGGGGATTCTTCAGCATCTCTTTCAGCAGTGCACTGCTCAGTGCAACGCCTGCCAGCTGCGGAATGTTGTAGATGATAAAGTCCGTGTTGGGCGCGGCGGAGGAGATGTCGTTCCAGTACTTCGCAATGGCATAGGGAGGCAGGTGGAAGTAAATGGGCGGAATGGCCGCGATGGCATCCACGCCGAGACTCTCCGCGTGAGCGGCCAGCTCCATGCTGTCGGCGGTGTTGTTGCAGGCTACGTGGGCGATGATGACGATCCGGCCTTTGGCCACAGCCATCACATTTTCAAGCAGCAGCTTGCGCTCGGCCACGGACTGGTAGATACACTCGCCGGAGGATCCGCCCACGTACAGGCCGGTCACGCCCTTGCCGATCAGATACTCGGTGAACGCGCGGACCCGCTCCGGGGAGATGGCGCCCGCATCGTCATAGCAGGCGTAAAATGCAGGGAAAATACCGCGATACTTGTCAAATATTTTCATACTAGCCTCTCCTTAACCCTTAACTGCACCCATGGTGATACCCTTGGTGAAGTATTTCTGGAAGATGACAAACACGATGATGATCGGAACGGCTGCAAATGCTGCGCCTGCCATAATCAGACCAAAGTCCGTCTGGTTCTCGGCCTGCATGTTGGCAATGCCAAGGGATATGGTCAGATTCTTGTTGGAGGAAAGCATGATCAGCTGCATGAAGTAGTCGTTCCAGGAGCTGATGAAGGTGAAAATCGCCAGAGCGCCGACGCCGGGCTTGATCATGGGGAAGACGATGGTGTTGAAGGTCATGAGCTCGCCGGCACCATCGATCCGGGCCGCTTCCAGAATCTCACCGGGAATGCTCTCTGCAAACTGCTTCATCAGAAAGACGCCGAAGGGCCAGCCAACGATGGGATAGACAACGGCACTCATGGTGTTGTACAGCTTCAGAGCGGACATCTCACGGATCAGGGGAATCAGGATAACCTGTTTCGGAAGCGCCATGGCGCAGACAATCAACGTAAAGATCAGGCTGCGCCCAACAAAACGTTTTTTCGCAAGTGCGTAGCCGGCCAGCGCTGCGGTAAGGCAGGTCAGCAGCATGGAGGCGACTGCCATCCAGATGGTGTTCAGCAGCCAGCGGATGGCCGCGGGCACGGTCGGACCTGTGGACACGATTGTCAGGCTTCCGTCATCCGTGAAGTATTGACTGAAAGGCAGCGGCACTTCCCAGAGAGGCGCTTTGAACTTGCTGAGCAGCTTCTCGTAATTCTTCAGCGTCCACTGAGACGGCCACCAGACCGGCGTGGTGGAGTTGATTTCCTTGCCGGTTTTGAAGGAGCCGGTGATGATCCAGTACAGAGGGAAGGTGAAAAGAATCGCCAGGATAACGACCATTACAAGGGCAAAGATACGGTATGCCATGGATTTTTGATTTCTCATACCCTGCACCCCCTTAATCCTTGGACTGGCCCAGCTTGAGCGGGACGGCGGAGAGCGCTGCGATGATGAGCATCAGAACCACGCCCATTGCGTTGCCGTAACCGTAGCGGTACAGTTTGAAGGCCGTATAATAGATATAGTACATAACGGTATCGGTACTGTGGTTGGGTCCGCCTGAAGTCAGCAGCTGAATCAGGGCGAAGCACTGGAAGGAGTTTATGGTTGTGATGACCAGAATGTACAGAGTGGTCGGCATGATCTGTGCCCACTTGATCTTCCAGAAAACCTGCGTGCGGGTTGCGCCGTCCACCTCGGCAGCTTCTACAAGGGACTGATCCACGTTGCCGAGGGCGGAGACGTAAAGCACGATGGGCTGACCAACGGAGGTCGTGAACAGGATAATGATGATGCACCAGAGGGCGTAGCGGGCGTCCACGAGCCAGTTGATGGGTTTCTCGATGAGCCCGGCTCCCTTGAGCAGATAATTGAAAATGCCGTAATAGTTGTTGTACATCCACTTCCATACGACCGTCACGGCTACGGAGCCGGTGACCACGGGGAGATAGAAGATCACGCGGAAGGCGGAGGTGAGGACGGGCTTCATGTCGGTGATCGCGGAGGCCACCCAGAGCGAAAACGCGCACACAGTGGGCACGGCGACCACAACGATTACAAGGGTGTTCCGAAGTGCACCCATGAAGATCTTGTCCCCAAAGAGTTCCTTATAGTTACCAAAACCGATAAAGGTATCCACGGCGTCCTTGCCCATGTTGGAATCAAAGAAGCTGGTGTAGATACACATGAACATCGGATAGACGACAAAGGTGATAAAGAAGAAAAGGCTGGGCAGGAGGAAGAGATACCCGGCTGTGGTTTCCTGCCGCACCAAGGCCCGGCTCATACCGGAGTTGGACTTGCGCATAGAGCATTGCCCCCTTCGTTGCGGTATTGCTTTCAATGAAAACACCCTCCCTGCGCTGATGGCAGGGAGGGTGCGCACCCTAAATCAGAATTCTGATTTTCTTGCCGGAGAATTATGCACCGGCGGCTGCGTTGGCGGTAGCGCAGAACTCAGTGACAGCCTCGGTCACGTCAGCACCGGCACCGACCTGCTGCAGCATGTTCCACCAGGCGGTACGGGCTTCGGCCCAACCGGGAACGACCTGATAGTAGTCGCCCAGGAAAGGCATCAGCTTGGTGTACTCGCTCATGATGTCGTTGCCTTCGTAGATGTTGCTCAGATCCACGTCGTCAGACTTGTCGCGGACGGCGAAGTAGGTGGAAGCCTTGACGGCAGCGGCAGTAGCCTCGCTGTCAGCCATGTACTTGATGAAGGTCTTGGCGGCCTCGATCTTATCGGCATTGCCGTTGTCGAAGATACCGAAGCCCCAGATGCCGCCGCACAGCTCGGGCACGCCGTCATCGCTGGGGAAGGCCATGCAGACGATCTGGTCACCGTCGTTGGTGAGACCGGCGTCATTGTTGTCGGTGTTCAGCTGAGCGCCGATGTTCCAGCAGAAAGCCATGTCCAGGATGCCCTGGCGGAAGAGGTTGATCTCGTCGCCGCCCACGATGGCGGGGTCGAAGTTCACGCCTTCCAGACCGGTCAGCAGCTCAAGAGCCTTGACGTTCTCAGCGGAGTCGGCAGTGTACTTGGTGTGCTCGGCATCGGTGAAGGTGCCGCTGTAGAGGTTGTTGATCAGAGCGCGGGTGCCCTGGTCGCCGCCCTGGCCGCCGCAGAACACGGCAGCAACATTGGGATTCTCAGCAGCGAGGAGGCCGACGGCCGCAACAAAGTCTTCCGTGGTCCAGGTGTGGGTGTCCAGATCCAGGTACTGGTCGGCGCCGACAGCCTGGAAGCGGTTCAGATTGACAGCCATGCAGTGCGCGGTCATGCACAGGGGGTACTCGTAGCTGGCGCCGGCGGCATTGAAGCAGGCGGCGGCAACAACGGGCAGGATCTCTTCCTTGTCGGCGTCATCCCACAGATCGGCAATGTCGACCATGTAGCCCTTGGCGCCCCAGTTGGCAACCAGACGCTCGGGACCTTCCATGATCAGGTCGGGAGCGGCGTTGCCTTCGATGGCGGTGTTGACCTTGTCGTCACCGTCGGCGTAAGCCAGATACTCAACGGAAACCTTGATGCCGGGGTTGGCGGCTTCAAAGCCGGCGATCAGCTCGTCAACTACTTCGGAGTTGCCCCATCCGCCGATGGGATAGGTCCAAAGCGTGATGTTCACATCGCCTTCAGCAGAGGCTGCGGGTGCTGCCAGCGCGAAAACCATCATGACGGCCAGCATCAGTGCAAACAGTTTCTTCATAGTGTTCCTCCTTTAATTATTCGTCTTTTCATACGACAGGGAAGCTGCCGTACTTCATGCTTGAATTGTACCTGAGGGAAACGCCAATGTCAATAAGGGAATGAAAATAAATTTCACAAAAACCGGCCCTTGAAATTTAGTTTTACCTAATGCACAAAATCTTGTGTCTGCTTTTGGGCAGTTCGACAAGACAAGGGGAGCAGGCCGAAAAGGGCCTGCTCCCGCAAGATTAATGTCAATTAGAGATGTTTATCCGCAAGTGCCGCGGCGACCCGACTCCGGTTGGCGTCACAGCCCTCCATATCCAGGCAGCAGAATTCCTGGAAGAGAACGTCCAACAGAAAAAGCTGGGCGATTCTGGCCGCAACGGAACCCAGCTGCAGGGGACTTTCATTAGAACCGCAGCGGAGAACGATCTCAGCCAGAGCGGCACCCGGTGACTTTGGAAAGCGGGTGATCAGAATGATATGAGCCTTCCGTTCGCTGGCAACGCGAAGCGTGTCCATCAGTTCCCGCGTGGAACCGGAATAGGAAAAGAACAGGAGCGTATCATCCGGCGACATATTCGCGGCGGCGGTAATCTGCATGTGGGAGTCACTGACGGGGAAGAATTTACCGCTGACGGTGGAGAAGAGATGGGCAGCCTCCTGGGCCATGATCATGGACCCGCCTTGACCCATACACAGAACCTTGTTCGCGCTGGCAAGCAAAGCGGCGGCGGCGCGGATTGCTTCGGGTCGAATCAGCGAAAGCGTCTCGGAGATCACACCCGTATCCGTATGATAGAGCTGCTGGCAGATATCCTCAAGCCGGTCGCCGCACAGTGCCTGCCCGGTGTGAATGCCGCTGTCCTGGTTTTGTACGGCGGTGGCGTTTGCGATTGCCAGCTTGAAGGCATTATATCCCTTATAGCCCATTCTCCGGCAGAAACGGGAGACCGTGGCCTCCGCCACGCCGCTGGCTTCCGCCAATTCGGCAATAGAGAGAAACTGCGTCTCAGCGTGATGGGACATGACGTAGTCCGCAGTCTTTTTTTCAGCCGCCGTCAGTTCGTAATACTCCTGACGAATCTGCTCAAAAACATTGTTCTCCATAGGCAGATCATTCGGCCAGAATCTGCCCCATCATACAATCCACCATGCTCAGCATGCGGGGCAAATGGAAGGGCCCCTTGAAGGTGGATCCCTTGCAGGCGGGTTCTGTGGGCTTGCCGTCGCGGCGCAGATAGCCGTACCATTCGCCGTACTGAGGATCGGAGAAGTGCTCCCTGCTGTAATCCAGCGTCTTGTAGAACCAGTCAAGGTATTCCTCCTTGCCGGTGTCGCGGTACAGCATAAGGGACGAAATCAGAATCTCGTCGTGGGGCCACCAGAGCTTCATGTCGTGCTCATAGGCCTCGGGCGGACGGCCCAGGCAGTCGATAAAATACAGCAGACCGCCGTACTCCTTGTCCCAGCCGGCATTGATGGCGCGGTTGAAAACCGTCTCGGCCTTTTGAACCAGGGCGGAATCTCCGGTGCGGCCGGCGTGCTCCAGCAGGAACCAGACGCCTTCGATATCATGGCCGGGATTGACAATGCGGCCCTCGGTAAAGTCCAGTCTCGCCTCGCCGTTTGGCCCCACGTTCTCCAGCACGCAGCCCAGATCGTCCTTTACATGATAGCGGAAGATATCATCCACACAGGATTGGGCCCGCTCTTCATAGAGGGCGCGCTGCTCGGGGTCCACCCGCATCAGAATGCTGGTGACGTTCAGATAGATCATGGGGATGCCGAAGGAGCGGCCGGTGCGGGTCTCGGGAATGGTTTTCGGCCCGAGTCCGGTGGGGTCCGGCATGCCGTGGTTCAGATTCCAGTACAGGTCATAAGCCCGGCGGGCACGCTCCAGACAGGCACGATCACCGGTGATTCCATAGTATTCGGCGTTGGCCATCGCGTAGAAAGCCTCGGAGAAGCAGTAGCGGCGCTGACGCAGCGGTTTGCCCTCTGCGGTCACGGTAAAGTACATCCGTCCGCCGGCATCACGGTTGATGCAGTGCGCTTCCATGAAGTCCAGGCAGCTTTTGGCGGCGGCCAGCCACTCCTCCTTAACACCGTAGAGATGGCAGAGCCAGGAGAAAATCCAGCCGCAGCGGCCCTGCATCCAAACGCTTTTATCGGTGGAAAAGATCTTTCCCTCACGGTCCAGACAGGTGTATACGCCGCCGTTTTCTTTGTCTATCCCGTGCTCCAGCCAAAACTGCACACACCGGTCCAACTCTGCACGGATCCATTCTCTGCTTTCGATCATTTTCGCTCTGTCCATTGGAAACCACTCCTTAATTACTTGATGAATCTATAGTAACAGCGTTGAAAGAAAATTTCAATAGAAATATTCTTTGAAAAAGAAATCCAAATAGGGGGTGACAGTGGAAGAGAGCCATGTTATAATAAAAATCACAGGCAGAGACCTTCTGCCTCGGGACATGTTGTGAGATAATCTGTCATAGAAATGGAGAGGGCGCATATGAATCACCTTGGCATTCCCTGCACGATCCGGAACAAGCCGGAGCTGGACCAGGGATTTCTTCCAATTCATGTTTTTAACGAAGCATTTTTGAAGACCGCAGGAAAGCCCATCGGGATCGCCCTTGAACGCGCGGGGGGACAGATGGCAGCGGTGGAGACCCGGATTCACGGCACGCCGGAGATGGCGGCTGCCGACCGCTATTATATCGAGCGTCTGGTGAAAACCATGCTCTGGATGAAGGGCGGGTATAAGATCTATGTCTGTGGGGATGAGGAAATCTGCGCCTACCTGCGGCAGGTGTACTGCAGAGGCGGCCGGCAGGAGTTCGACTGGGACTATATGGCCCATGTGTTCGAGCAGCCCTTTGAGATCGTCTCAGCGGACAAGCTTCCTGAGCCCCATGACGAGCCCAAGGCCATCGGCGGTCACATGGAGGGCTGCCGGATCGGATTTGATGCCGGCGGAAGTGACCGGAAGGTTTCGGCGGTGATTGACGGCGAACCGGTCTACTCAGAGGAGGTCGTCTGGTTCCCCAAGACCAACAGCGACCCGGACTATCATTATAACGGAATTGTATCCGCGCTGAAATCCGCAGCGGCACATATGCCCAGGGTTGACGCGGTCGGGGTGTCCTCCGCAGGCGTATACATCAATAACCGCACCATGAATGCGTCCCTGTTTCTGAAGGTGCCGCCGGAGCAGTTTGAGGCAAAGGTAAAGGATATTTACATCCGGGCCATTACGGATACCTTCGGCGACGTGCCCTACAGTGTGGTTAACGACGGCGACGTGACGGCCCTTGCAGGCAGCCTGAGCATGGGAAAAAACAACGTGCTGGGCATTGCCATGGGGACGAGCGAGGCCGTGGGCTTTGTGGACAAAGAGGGGAGAATCACCGGATGGCTGAATGAGCTTGCTTTCGTTCCCGTGGACGCAAATCCCGGGGCCATGCGGGACGAATGGAGCGGCGATATCGGCTGCGGCGTAAAGTACTTCTCTCAGGACGGCGTCATCAAGCTGGCGCCTGCGGCCGGCATCGAGCTGGATGAAGCTCTGTCGCCGGCGGAAAAGCTGAAGGTGGTGCAGGGCCTTATGGAGGCCGGAGACGAGCGGGCTGCCGCCGTCTATCGCAGCATCGGTGTGTATCTTGCCCATACGCTGGCCTATTATAATGATCTGTACGACTGCGATAATCTGCTGCTGCTGGGCCGCGTAATGTCCGGCAAGGGCGGTGACGTTCTGCTTGAAACCTGCAAGGCAGTCCTGCGGGACGAGTATCCGCAGCTTTCGGAAAAGCTGAATCTGCAGCTTCCCGACGAGAAGTTCCGCAGAGTGGGTCAGTCTGCGGTGGCGGCATCGCTGCCGGAAATGGAGATAGAATGAGAAAACACATTGTGTGCTTTGGCGATTCCAATACTCACGGCTACTGCGCCGATCCCGGCGACTGCGCAGACGGGGGAGACCGCTTCAATGAAGATGAGCGGTGGACCTGCCTGCTGCAGCAAAAGCTGGGGGAGGACTATCTGGTGCTGGAGGAGGGACTTTCCGGCCGGACCACGGTCTTTTCAGACCCGCTCCACGAGAGCATGGCGGGGATTGACGTGATCTATTCCTGCCTGATGAGCCATGAACCGGTGGATCTGCTGGTGATTATGCTGGGCACCAACGACACGAAGGAGCGGCTGGGCGTCAACGCCGCCTGTATCGCCATCGGGATGGAGCGCCTGGTGCTGAAGGCACAGTCCGTCCCCGCCTGGCGCGGCGGCAAACCCAACATCCTGATTATCTCGCCGCCCCACATCGGCGAGGGCCTGTATCTGCAGCCCCACGGACTTGCCATGGGAGAGGGCTGCCCGAAGAAGTCCAGAGAGCTGGCAGCGTTTCTGAAGCCGGTTGCCGACCGTCTGGGCTGCGCGTTTCTGGACGCGGAAGGACTTGCGGAGTTTAACAAGCTGGACTGTATGCACCTTTCGCGCAAGGGACACAGTCAGTTGGCGGACTGCCTGGCACGGCTGGTCCCGACGCTTACGGACTGATGGGCCGTCCCTTTTTTCATCCGGAGCGGGGCGTCTGGCGTCTGTTCGGCTATGTGGGCGAGATTGTGATGCTGAGCCTGCTGTGGGGTGTGTGCTGTATTCCGCTTGTGACCGTCGGCGCCTCCACAACCGCGCTTTACGATACCGTGGTTCATGTGCTCCGGCGCCGGGAAGACGAGCTGTTTACGCGCTTTTTCCGCACGTTTCGCAGGGAACTGAAGATCGGAACGCTCTGTACGCTGTTCTGGGCGGCAATTCTGGCAGTGCTGTATTTCGCTTTTCGCCTGATTCATGATGGGAAGGCAGATTCCCCCCGTTTTCAGACCCTGAGCTCTGCCTATTTTGTTCTGCTGCTGTTTTTCCTGCTGCTGGTTCTGTGCTGGGTGTTTCCGCTGCTTTCACGCTTTCGCTTCCGGGTTCTGCCGCTGAATGCGACCGCGCTGCGTCTTGCCTTCGGTAATATTCTGCGCAGTGTCCCGGCTGCGCTGCTGACCCTGGGCGGCATTCTGATCTGCCGCCTGTTTACCACGCCCATGATATTCGTGCCGGGGCTGACCGCGCTGCTCTGGTCTTATCTGATGGAACCCGTCTTTCAGAAATACGACGGCTCTGCAGAAGAGGAGATGGAATAATGCTTTTTAAAAACGCCTATGTTTTCGACGAAAAGAAGTCCTTCGTCTATGGCGGCTTTACGGTTGAAGAAAACCGCTTTCGCTCTGTTTTTGCCGGTGACTGCGGGGAAGATGGAGTCGACCTTCATGGGGCATATGTAATTCCCGGGCTGGTGGATATCCATACCCACGGAAATTCCGGCGCCGATTTTTCGGACGGAAATCTGGACGGGCTTCGGAAAATGGCCGCATATCTTGCCCAAAACGGCATTACCTCCTTTGCGCCCACATCCATGACCCTGCCCTATGAAACCCTGGCGGCCGCCTTTGAAACCGCGGCCGTGTTCCATGCAGCCCGGTCGGAAAACTGCGCCCGGGTGATGGGGATCCAGATGGAGGGGCCCTTCTTCTCTGAAAAGAAAAAGGGAGCACAGAACGCCGCGTATCTGAGACTGCCGGATTTTGAGGCATTCGCGAAGCTGTACCACGGCTGCGGCGGCCTGATTCGCATTGTAGACGTGGCCTCAGAGCTGGCGGGGGCCGAAGCGTTTACAAGGCAGGCCAGCGAGCTTTGCACCGTCTCCATCGCCCATACGGACAGCGATTATGAGCATGCATGCGAAGTGTTTGACGCGGGAGCAACCCATCTGACCCATCTTTTCAATGCCATGCCGCCCGTTCATCACCGCAACCCCGGCGTGATCGGCGCCGCCTCGGAGCGGGAGAACGTGGTTGCGGAACTGATCTGTGACGGGCTGCATGTGCATCCCAGCGCCGTGCGGATGGCGTTCAGGCTGTTTCCCGGGCGCATCTGCCTGATATCCGACGCGCTGCGCTGCTGCGGGATGCCCAACGGCGCCTATGAGTTGGGCGGGCAGACCGTATATCTGGACGGGCGGATTGCAAGACTTGCGGACGGCACCATCGCCGGTTCCGCGTCCAACCTGTTCGACTGCCTGAAAAATGCGATCGCCTTCGGGATCCCGCGGGATGAGGCGATCCGCGCCGCCACGTCCCTGCCCGCCAAAGAGATCGGGCGGGAGAAAGAGATCGGCTCCATTGAAGTGGGAAAATATGCCGACTTCCTGGTCTGCACGGAGGAGCTGGAGTTGCGGCAGGTCTATCTGGGCGGTCAACCGGTATCAGATTGATAAAACTTATGAAAAACCAGGCGCCTCTCGAGACACCTGGTTTTTCGATTAAAAGTCAAGAATACCGGGTTTTACATCCGGGTCGTGGCTGCACAGTACGGCCGCGCAGGCTGGGTCTTCCGCCTTCTCTTTGATCCATTGCAGAGAGCGCAGCTGCCAGTCTCGGCTGAAGCCGAAGCCGGGCGTAATGTTTTCCTGCCAGTTGCGCGGAGAAAAAGCGGCGTCCGCCGTCAGCAGAACAAAACGTTCCCCATTTCGCAGGAGGACGGCGGCCTGGCCGTCTGTATGGCCTGGTACGTTTACCAACTGTACCGATTCATCTCCGAACAGATCGATGGCCCAGCGGTTGGGGCCGAGAGGGGATCCGCGGTAAAACCTGCGCTCGATCGGAATGCTTCCCCACAGACTGCGCGGCTGCCGGTACTTGAATACGGTTCGGCAGGACCAGAAATATTCATCCTCCGGCAGAATGATATGCTTT
>CAMVIC010000031.1 GCA_947167435.1 uncultured Clostridia bacterium
GCACTCGCGCAGGGGCGCTCGCACACTTGCAGGCTGAGAAGTGTTTTTTCCGAGGTACACGCCCCCGGAAAAAACGAATCCAATTGATTTTTCGCCTGACCAGGCGAAAAACTCTGCGAGGCTTATTACTGAATTCAGGTTTGCCTGCAGTCTGCTCATTCAGTGGTTCGTTCTCAGAGCGCTCAATCGTTTTCCTCTGAAAGCTGAATTTTGGAAACTGAAAACTGTACCTCACTCTGCGGCGGCCAGGAGGCGCTTGGTGTAGTCCTCCCTGGGATGGTCAAAGACCTCCTGCACCGTGCCCTGCTCCACAATGCGCCCCTCCTTCATCACCAGCACCCGGTCGCAGAGCTGATAGACCACATTCAGGTCATGGGAGATGAAGAGATAGCTCAGGTCCAGCTCCTGCCGCAGGTCCCGCAGCAGGCGGAGAATCTGGGCCTGGATGGTCACGTCCAGGGCGGACACCGGCTCGTCCAGCAGCAGAAAGCGGGGGCGGCGGATGAGGGCCGCGGCAATGCTGACCCGCTGGCGCTGGCCGCCGGACAGCTCGTCGGGCCGGGCCTTCAGCAGCTCCTCGGGCAGCTCTACCCGTCCCAGCATCTCCCGCACCCGGCGCTTGCGCTCGGCGGCGTCGTACTTGCCGTAGACCCGCAGGGGCTCCTCAATGGACCACTCCACCGTGTAGGCGGGGTTCAGGGAGCTGTAGGGATCCTGAAAGACGATCTGGGGCCGCTTGGTATAGTGGGTCACGCTGCCGGAATCCGGCTGCAGCAGGCCCAGAATGCAGCGGGCCAGGGTGGATTTTCCGGTGCCGCTCTCCCCCACCAGGCCCAGAATCTCCCCGTGGCGCACCACGAAGTCCACGTCGTGCAGCACCTCCTGATAGGGGCCGCGGCCGAACACGCCCCGGTCCCGATAGCCCGCGGACAGATGGGAGACGGACAAAACCAGCTCTTCGCTCATGGCGTCTCCTTTCTGTCCCGGCTGGGGATGGCCTCGATCAGGTGCCTGGTATAGGGGTGCTGCGGGTGGTAAAACACCTGCTGCGTCTCCCCCTGCTCCACCAGCAGCCCCCGCTGCATGACGGCCACCCGGCCGCAGAGCTTTCGCACCACGTTCAGGTTGTGGGAAATGAACATCATGGATATGCCGCTCTCGGCGTTGAGGCGTCTGAGCAGCGCCAGAATCTGCGCCTGGATGCTCACGTCCAGGGCGGTGGTGGGCTCGTCCAGCAGCAGAAGGCTGGGCTGGATCACGATGGCCGCGGCAATCATGGCCCGCTGCAGCATACCGCCGGAAAGCTCATGGGGATACTTGTCGTACAGCGTCTCCGGCTCGGGCAGCTCCACCTGGGCCATGGCCCGGAGCACCTGCTGCCGGCGCTGCGTTTTGTTCAGGTCCGTGTGGATGCGCAGCACCTCACCCACCTGCTCGCCCACGCGCATCAGCGGGTCCATGGCGCTCATGGGCTCCTGGAACACCACGCCGATCCGCCGGCCGTGGAGCTTGCGCAGCTCCGCCCGGTCCGCGTGGAGCAGGTCCTGCCCGTCCAGCAGAATCTCCCCCCTGAGGGCGCACTGCTTCCGGGGCAGAAGGCCGGCGATGCTCATGGCGGTGACGGTTTTGCCGCTGCCGCTCTCCCCCACCAGGCCCAGAATCTCTCCGTCCCGGATCGTCAGGGTGATGCCGCCCACCGCCTCCCGGTCCCGGTTGTGGAATTTTACATGCAGATCCCGTATCTCC
Organism: uncultured Clostridia bacterium; assembly: GCA_947167435.1. The sequence continues at coordinate 1,747 of CAMVIC010000031.1, forward strand.
AGCATCAGGCCACCTCCCGGTTTTGGGCCTGCAGGCCCTCTCCGATGAGCCCCACGCCGAACACCAGCAGCACGATCACAAGGCCGGTGCTCAGGGCGTACCAGGGGGCCCGGGCGAACATGCCCTGGGCCTCCGAGAGCATATAGCCCAGAGAGGCGTCCGGCGGGGTGACGCCGATGCCCAGGAAGCTCATGCTGGCCTCGGCCAGCACCGCGTTGTTGAAGCCGATGGTGACCGCCGGCAGCAGCACCCGCAGGGTGTTGGGCAGCATGTGCACCAGCAGAATGCGCGCTTTGGGGGCTCCCATGAGCCGGGCGCTGGTGATGTAGTTGACCTCCCGCAGGGAGGCGAAGGCGCTGCGGGTCACCCGGGCAAAGCTTGGGATGAACACGATGCCCAGGGCCAGCACCACGTTGAGCTTGCTGCCCGGCCCCACCAGGCTGATGATCAGCAGGGCCAGAAGGATGCTGGGAAAGGCGGTCAGCGCGTCGTTGAGGCGCATGAGCGCCTCGTCCAGAAAGCCGCCGAAGGTGCCGGTGACGGCGCCAACCAGGGTGCCGCAGACCGCGCCGATGGCCACGGTGAGCAGGGCGATGGACAAGGTGGTGCCCGCGCCCTTCAGCACGCGGCTGAAAATGTCCCGCCCGAAATTGTCGGTTCCGAAGAGATGGCGCAGGGAGGGCGCCTGAAACTTCTCCGCCGCCTGCATGGCCGTGGGGCTGTAGGGCGTATAGAAGGCGCCCGCCAGAATGACCAGGAGCAGCAGCCCGGTCAGCGCAAGGCCCGCGAGCAGATAGCCGTTTCTCTTTCGCTTCATGCCGCACCTCCCAGCCGCAGCCGCGGGTCGATGCGCTGGTTGATCAGGTCCGCCAGGGTCCCCGCCAGCACCACCCACAAGGCCAGAATGACCACGATGGCCTGCACCACCGGATAGTCCCGGTTGGCGATGGAGGCCACCAGGAAGCGGCCCAGGCCCGGAATGCCGAAGACCTGCTCCACCACGATGCTGCCCGCCACCAGCTCCGCCATGGTCTGTCCCAGAAAGGTGACGGCGGAGACCAGGGAGTTTTTCAGCACATGGGTATACAGCACGCCCCGGCGGTCGTTGCCCCGGGAGATGGCCGTGCGCACGTAGGCCTTGTTCATCTCGTCGATGACGGTGCTTCGCATCATGCGCACCGTCATGGCAACGCGGGGAATGCTCAGGCAGAGGGCGGCAAAAAAGAGAAAGCGCAGCGAGGCGCCGAAATGCTCCCGCAGCCCCGGAAAGTTTCCGGGCGTAAAGCGCTTGAGCAGGATGCCGAAGCCCCAGGACACCAGAATGCCGGTGAAGAAGGGCGGCACCGCCATGCACAGCTGGTTCAGCGCCGTGCGCAGCACGCCCAGAGGGCCGGTGATCCGATAGGAGGCCACCCCCAGGGGGATGGACACCAGCGCAATCAGGCAGAAGCTCAGCAGGCAGAGGCAGAGGGTCACCGCCAGCTTTTCCCCGATCAGGCCCCAGACCGGCAGCTTATAGCTGTAGGATACGCCCAGGTTGCCGGTGAAAAAGCCGCCCAGCCAGCTGAAATAGCGCAGCAGGAAGGGCCGGTTCAGCCCCAGCTCCAGCCGCAGCGCCTGAAGCCGGGCTTCGGTGGCCTGGGTGCCCAGGATGGCCTGGGCCGGGTCGCCGGAGACCAGCTCAAAGGCGGCAAAGGTGAAGAAGGAGACGAGGAGCATGGTCACCAACAGCATCAGCAGACGTTTTGCCGCATATTTCACTTGTCCTCGCCTCCTTTTTCCCGGGAACCGGTGCCGGTTCCCCCAAGCAGAGTATTCAAACCGTCACGCAGCCCAGTGCAGCGTGGACACGTCCAGCACGTAGAGGGGATAGAAGGTCAGCCCTTCCAGGCCCTTGCGCACGGCCACCAGGTCCGCCAGGTCCTGCAGATACACGTTGGCGGCGTTCTCGGTCAGGTTGCGCTCCATCTGCCGGTAGATCTCCGTCTGCTCCGCGTCGTCATAGCAGGAGAGGGCCCGGGCAAAGAGCGCGTCGTATTCCTCGTTTTTGTAATTGACGAAGTTGTTGCCGGCCTCCGACTGGAAGCGGGCAAGCAGGGCGCGGGCGGTCATGTCGCTGGCGTCCACGCCCACAACCGTGCTCTGGTACTGGCGGCCGGAATACACGTCACTGAGCCAGCTGGCCCATTCCACGGGCTGGATCACCGCGGTGATGCCCGCTTCCTTCAGCTGCTCCACCAGCACCTGGGCGGTGTCCATGTGGGGCTGATAGTTGGAGGGCACGGTAATGGTCATCTCAAAGCCGTCGGGATAGCCGGCCTCGGCCAGCAGCTCCTTTGCCTTGGCGATGTCGTGGACATAGTAGTCGGTCAGGCTCTCGTCAAAGTACTTGCCGAAGGCGGGATACATGGAGGAGCCCAGCGGATGGCCGTAGCCGTCAAAGGCCAGGTCGATGATCGCCTGCTTGTCGACGGCATAGCACAGGGCCTGCCGGACCAGCACCTTGTCAAAGGGCTCCACGGCCTTGTTCAGGTACAGGGCCTGTACCAGGTTCATGGTGCCCTGTTCGATGTTGAAGTCGTCCTTGCTCAGCTGGTCGGTCTGGGTGCTGCTCAGATGGGCCACCAGGTCCAGCGCCCCGCTCTGAAGGCCCAGGATCAGGCCTTCCACGTTTTCAATGACCTTGTAGGTCACCCGGTCCAGATAGGCCGGCGTGCCCCAGTAGTCGGCAAAGCGCTCCAGCACGATGCTGTCCTGGGCACTGCGGGAGACGAAGCGGAAGGGTCCCGTGCCCACAGGCGCGGTAGCCTGGTCGGCATAGTTCTCCGGCAGAATGGCCAGGGTCAGATAGGACAGAAACTCCGGGTCAGGCTCCGAGAGGGTAATCGTCAGGGTGTCGCCCTCGCCCTTAAGGTCCGCGATACGGGAAAGGGCCGGAACCAGGGCGTTGCCTTCACTGTCCGGCATGTTCCGGCGGATGGAAAACAAAACGTCCTGCATCGTAACCGGCTCGCCGTTGTGGAATCTGACGCCCTGACGCAGCGTAAAGGTATAGGTCAGGCCGTCCTCCGCCACCTGGACGTCGGATGCGACTGCAGGAACGAGATTGCCTTCGGAGGTGGGCTTTACCAGCCCCTCAAAGACGTTGAACATGACTTCTCTGGTTCCTGCCGCCACAGTGGTGTGGGGGTCAAGACTTTCGTCAAGGTCCTGGGCAATGCCAACGGTGATTTCATTGGCATGCGCCGTTTCGGGCTCCTGCGCCGCCGGCGCTTCCGTGGGTGCGGCGGTACCTGCGCTGCCGCTGCTTGAGCAGCCGGTCAGCAGCGTCAGTGCCGCTGTCAGGGCGAGGATCCCAGCCAAAATTCTCTTCTTCATGCGAAACTCCTTTCATCACTGCCCGAAGAAAACGGGTCAATGTGCGGCGCCGCTTGCGGCGTCCGCTTCAGAAAAAATTTTGGGTTGCCGTATTCAGTTGTCAACCGGGCGCTATTATACATGCTTTTCCCCGCTGCCGCAAGAGAAAAATCCGAAAAAGCCCCGTTTTCCGTCAATTGGACGCGAGGGGCCCGGGAATGTTCCCGCGCCCGGCTTTATTCCCCTTCCCGCTCTGCCCGGCGATAGGCCCGGGGCGTGAGTCCGTAGTGCTTTTTGAAGGCGTCCTTGAAATAATTGCTGTCGGAAAAGCCGCAGCGCAGGGCAATCTCGGTGACGGAGTCGCGGGTGGAGAGCAGTTCCCCCGCCGCTGCCTGCAGCCGCACCAGCGCCAGATACTCATGCAGGCCGATCCCTGCCGCCTCCCGGAATTTCCGCGTCAGATAATTGGGGCTGAAGCCCGCGTGGGCGGCGATTTCCGCGGTGCACAGGCGCTGCCGGTAATGCTCCCGGATATACCGGGCTGCCAGCAGAATGCTCCGCTCGCTGGTGTGCAGCTCCGCCGGCAACTCCCCGGGAAACTGGCAGTCCCGGCCGCAGCGCAGCAGCAGCTCCTGCAGCTGGGCGTGCAGCAGCAGGGGCGAACGGGCGTCTCCCAGGCGCGATTCCGCGGCCATGCGCTGAAAGTGGGCGGCTGCCTGCTCCTGGTGAGGCACGGGAATCTGCAGGACGCGGGGCCGGGTGAAGAACTCCCGGCCGCCCGGCAGCAGCGCCGCCGTGCCCTCCTCCACGTCCTCCGCACGGAAGAACACCGCGCTGCGCCTGCATGCCCCGAAAAGATAGCGGGTATAGTGCAGCACCTGAGGCGGAATCAGCAGCAGGTCCCCGCTGTGCAGGTCCAGCATCTGTTCCCCAGCCAGAAAGCGGCAGACGCCCCGCTCCACGCCGAACAGCTCGTAATAGGGGTGGCAGTGGTGGGCGGCCATGACGAAGCCCGCTTCCCGAACCAGCGTCTCCGCATAGACCCGGTCAATGTTTTCTTCCGTCTGCCTGATTCTCATTTCCCTGCCTCCTGTGTTGATAAATCTGTATTTTCGCGAAATTATAGCGCATTATCCGTAGAAAAACAAGAGATTTTGCGGTATGGTAGGCAGCAGTTCGGGAAAGGCGGAGACACAGATGGCAGAAGCGGCGGTAAAGCTTACAAAACGGGACGAGGCATTCCGGAACCGGAGTCTGAACGGGACCATGTGGAAGGTCATTCTGAGCATCGGCACCCCCCTGGCGCTGTACCAGGGGCTCAACCAGCTCTTCACGATTCTGGACACCATGATGGCCTCCCACATCAGCAAGGAATCCGTCTCTGCCGTGGCCTATCTCTCCCAGCTGAACCTGATTCTGTCCGCCGTGGGCGGCGGTCTTGCGGTGGGCGCCGGGATTCAGATCAGCCGCGCCTACGGTGAGGGAGACTATGCTCTGGTGCGCCGCCGCGTCAGCAGCCTTTACGTGATCTGTCTGGCCGTGGGGCTTGCCATGCTCACGCTGATTCTGCCCTTCACCCGCGGCTTTCTCCGCCTGGCCGGCACGCCGGAGGAGCTGATCGCCGTAGGCACCCGCTACTTCCGGGTGGAGCTGCTGGTGATGGTGGGCAAGTTTCTCAACAACGTTTATATCGCGGTGGAGCGCGCCCGGGGCAACTCCGGACGGATCATGATGCTGAATTTTCTGGTTATTGCCCTCAAGCTCTCCCTCACCGCCTGGTTCGTCTACGGCCTGGAGGGAGACCTGGTGATGATCGCGGTGGCCTCTCTGGCTTCGCAGGCGGCGCTGCTGGTTCTGGCTGTCCGAAACAGCCTGAGCGGAGACGACGCTTTCAGCTTTTCTCTCCGGGCGGTGACGCTGGACCGGCGCAGCACCCGGCCCATGCTCACCCAGTCCCTGCCGGTAATTGTGGAAAAAGCCCTCTTCGCCTTCGGCAAAACGGTGGTCAACGCCATGAGCACCGCCTTCGGCCCCACAATGGTGGGCGCCATGGGCGTGTCCAACAATCTGGGCGGAATTACCACCAACCCGCAGAACGGCTTCCAGGAGGGCGCGGCCGCCGTCATCAGCCAGAATTTCGGCGCCGGCAAATACCGCCGGGTGCTGCAGGCTTTTTCAGCCGCGCTGGTGATCAACGTGATTCTGGGCGCCGTCATTTCCTCTCTGGAGCTGTGGCAGCTGGACCTGCTGGCCCGGCTTTTTGACAGCGGCAGCGCGGACTTTCACCGGCTCATCGTGCTGGTTTACCGCTACGAGGCGCTGGGCGCGGTCCCGCTGGGGGTAAATGCCGCGGTTCTGGCGCTGCTGTACGGCCTTGGGGAAACCCGGCTGACCCTGCTGCTGAACTTTGCGCGGGTCTTTGTATTCCGGATTCCGGTGTTCTGGTTCCTGCAGCATGCCACACAGCTGGGCGAGGCAAGCGCAGGCGTGGTCATGCTGGTGAGCAACCTGTCCTCCGGCATTCTGGCCGCCATTCTGGCGGCAATCGTGCTGCGCCGTTTCCGTCGGCAGTATCTTGCAAACGAATGAAAAAGGATCGGGCCGTCCGGAAGAGACGGTCCGATCCTTTTTTATTTCTCCTTTTTCAGCAGCCACAGCCCCAGAAGCAGCAGCGGCAGGGCGCTGATCAGGCCGACCATCGTCGGCCCCAGGATCATCCGGTCTGCAAAGGCCGGGTTCAGAAGCAGGCACGGGACACCGGCAAAGGCGTTGATGGCGCCGTGCCCCAGGGCGGCAAACCAAATGCAGCGGCTCTTTTCATACAGGGAATCCAGGAATATGCCAGCGCCGACGGTAAACAGGCAGAAGAGCAGCGGGCCCAGCACCGGCGCGCCGAAGTAGTGCAGACCGTATTCATAGCCTGCCAGCACCATCACCGGCCAGTGCCAGGCGCCCCAGATCACGCCGCCCAGCAGTCGGCCCCTTGCGCTGCCCAGCCGCGCCTTCAATGCCGGATACAAGGCGCCCCGCCAGCCCGTCTCCTCCCCCAGGGCGGGAAGCATATTGACAAAGGGGGCTAAGCTGACGGCGGAGAGGGCCTGCACCAGGAAATAGCCCTTCAGGTCCAGACCCGACCGGGCCAGCTGCTCCATGCCGCTCTCCCCCACCTGGGAAACGAGGTAAGCCCCGGTCAGGTCAAGGGCCGCGGGAAAAACCAGATAATACAGCGCCGCGCCCAGAGTCCCCAGCAGCGCCGGGCCCAGCCAGGCGGATAAAAGCACGCCCTTGTTCTTTCGCAGCTCCGGCTTCCAGCCCAGATCTTTCAGCGGCACCCCGGCCAGAAGCGCCGCGAGAAGGGGGACGAACATGATGGCAATCAGGAGCAGTTGAAACAGCTGCGTCTTCCCCTGCAGAGCAAAATGGGAGGCCAGGATCTGAATCGCCCAGGCGGGCAGGAAGGCCCAGAGCAGATAGCTTCCCAGTTGTTTGTTGTTCATGGTCTTTCCCTCCTCAGGAAAGGGCCGCAAAGCGGGCGGCGCCCCGGGTTTTCAGCCAGCGGTACAGTGCCAGTGCAATCAGGGCAAAGGCCAGCCCCGCCAGGGCAAGATAGGCCGTCAGGCCCAGCTTCCAGCCCAGGAGCAGGTACAGCCCGCCCAGGGCCAACGGCACCAGCATGCCCAGCAGCATGGCAAAGAGCACGTTGATGCTCTGCTTGATGGGGGCAATCTCATTGGTCCAGTGCAGGTCCGGCCGCAAAACGCCCAGGGTCAGGCACCAGCAGGCATAGGCCAGGGCGTACAGCAGGGTCACCAGCACCAGCAGCAATCCGTCGAGGACGCCCGGCTTCAGTCCCGGGAGGGCACAGAGAGTGCACAGCAGCACCCCGGGCATGGTAAGGACCAGCTGCAGCCGGAGCTTGGCCTGCAGGGGCAGCCAGGGGCTCACCGGCAGGGACTGGGCCAGCCACAGGTTTTTCCCCTCCAGAGACACCGAAGGCGTGGCCATGTCGTTCATCATGCACACTCCGCAGACGGCGGCGCACAGCAGCGCCTCCGCGCTGCCGGGCCGGGCAGCCAAAGCCGAGCGCAGCGTGGGCAGGATCTCCCCTCCCTTCCAGATCAGCAGAACGCCCGCCACGGGCAGCAGCACGGTGGACAGGCCGCAGTTGAGCATGTAATTAGGGCTGGAGGTGAAGCGGGCCAGCTCCTTGTGGAAAAAGGCGCTGTCGGCGCTGCGCTGCCGGACGGCCTTCTCCCGATACCGCACCCGGCTGACAGCCCCCGTGGAGGTGACGATGCCCAGAAAGCTGCGGGAGAGCACCCAACAGGTCAATCCGAACAGCGCAAGCACCGCCAGGCTCACCCACAGCAGCGCCTTCCACTCCCCCTCCGCCGCGCGGCCGAAGAGATACAGCCCGTAGGCCGCGCCCCGGATCCGCTGCCCGTAGAGAACGGCGTTGGCCAGCAGCTCCTGCAGCGCAGCGGAGGCCTTGAAGTAAAAGAAATAGTACAGGCTCAGGAAGAGCAGAGAGGCCAGCACCGTCACAAAGCTCTTGTTCTTCAGGCGCAGGCTGATCTTCGCCACCGCCCAGCCCAGAAGGCAGGAGAGCACCAGCACCAGCAGGGAGAGCAGCAGCACGAACGCAGCTCCGCCCAGCACGGACGCCGCACTCACCTCCGCCCGGATCCAGTACACGATCACCGCCGGCACGCTCACCACCGCCGAGTACATCAAACCCAGCAGATACACGCTCAGCAGCCGGGAAGTCAGGATGGCCCGCACGGGGATGGGCAGGGAGAGCAGCAGGTCGTTGTCTTTGGCCAGATACAGGCTGGAGTAGGTGTTGAACACGCTGCCGAAGGCTCCCAGCAGCAGGGCCAGCAGGCCCAGAAGCACATAGTACAGCCAGCCCAGCTTCAGCGCGGCGAGGGGGGCGCAGATGTTCAGCGCCAGATAGGTGAACGTGCCGCCCAGGACCCCCACCATCAGCAGCACGAACAGCAGGAAGAACAGCACCGTCCCCAGCCGGGACCGGGCCTTGTTCTTTTTTGCGTCGTAAAACCAGCTGCGGAAGATCTCCCGCAGCTGCTTTTTCAGCAGCAGACCGGTCATGCCTCGCCCTCCAGTTCCAGGAAGACCTCCTCCAGGGAGTCGTCCCCCTTCACCTGCTCCATGGTGCCGGAGCGGACGAGCCGGCCCTGCTTGATGATGGCCACCTTGTCGCAGAGCTTTTCCGCCACCTCCAGCACATGGGTGGAGAAGAAGATGGCGCCGCCCTCGTCGCAGAGCTGACGCATCATGCCCTTGAGCAGATGGGAGGCCTTGGGGTCCAGCCCCACGAAGGGCTCGTCCATCAAAATCAGCTTCGGCCGGTGGAGCCAGGCGGAGACGATGGCCAGCTTCTGCTTCATGCCGTGGGAATAGGCGGAGATGGGCTGGGCCAGGTCGTCGGTCAGTTCAAAGCGCCCGGCGCAGTCCCGGATGCGCTCCTGCCGCTCCGCCGCGCCCACGCCGAACACGTCGGCGATGAAGTTCAGATACTGGATGCCGCTCATAAATTCATAGAGATCCGGGTTGTCCGGGATGTAGGCCAGCTGCCCCTTGCAGCCCAGCGGGTCTGTGCGGATGGAGCTGCCGTTAATGAAGATCTCGCCCTCGTCAAAGGCCTGGATCCCCACCACGGAGCGCAGCGTGGTGGTCTTGCCCGCGCCGTTGTGGCCGATGAAGCCGTAGAGCTCTCCCGGCGCGATGTGCAGGCTCAGGTCGTCCACCGCGGTCTTTTCGCCGAAGCGCTTGGTCAGATGCTCGATACGCAGCATAGCATTATCCTCCGATACCGGGGCGGCGCGACGACGCGCAGCGCCCCGGGTCTGTTTTTATTTTCGCAGGCTCTCCACTGTGGGGATCAGGATGGGCAGGAACACGGCGGCCAGGGTCGCCGGGAGGAACCAGGCTCCAAGCTCCCGGCACAGGGCGGAGCAGACGGCGACGTAGGAAAAAATCAGTGCCAGCACCAGGGCCAGGATATCCAGCATCAGCCCCGTGGCCGCCAGCACCGTCCGGCTGCCGACCCGGATGGCGGAGACCCGGATGCCGTATTTCTTCCGGGTCTCCGGGGACATGCGGGCCGTGACTGCCACCAGGATGGCCGCGGCCCAGTCGATGACCAGCAGGGTGATGAGGGAGCCCTTGCCGGTCCAGTCGGTAACGTGCCCGCCGCCGTCAAAGTGGGAGGGGATCTGCTCCGGGATGCTGCGCCAGCGGACGGCCATAAAAACCGTGGTGCTCAGCAGAACCAGCAGCGTCAGCACCAGCAGAACCAGTCGGATCCACAGCTTCATGTCGGCACCTCACTCAATGTTCAGCTCTATGGGCCTGTCGATCTCCTCGCCCACATATTTTCCGTTCTTTTTCCGCTGCTTGA
>CAMVIC010000032.1 GCA_947167435.1 uncultured Clostridia bacterium
GATCGACCAGGTCGCCCAGGGCCCAGGCGATGGGCAGGGCCAGCGCGATCTGCTCGGGGAAGAAGATGGAGCAGAGCACCATCTCGCCGGTGCCGCCGCCGCCGGGAATGCCGGACATGGCAACGGAGGAGAAGACGGCCACCAGAATCGCCAGAATGGCGCGGCCGGTGTTGAAGTCCTGACCGAAGAGAGAGAAGAGGAAGGCGACCTTGATGATGGCGCTCATGGCGGAGCCGTCCATATGCATGGTGGCGCCCAGGGGGATCACGATTTCGCTCACGTCCTTGCTCACGCCGGTGTCCTCACAGGCTTCCATATTGGTGGGGATGGTGGCAACGGAGGAGCAGGTGCCGAAGGAGACGGAGGCGGGGGCGAACAGGTGCTTCCACATGACGCCGGCAGCGCCCTTGCCGCCGCCGAAGCGGGCGTAGATGGGGGCGAAAACAAACATATAGGCGAAGGCCACCACATAGTAGATCACGAGGGTGCGGCCGTAGCCCTCCAGGAACTTGGGACCGAAGGTGGCCACCAGGGAGGCGAAGAAGCCGAAGAAGCCGATGGGCGCATAGTAGGTGATGATGCGCATGGTCTTCATCAGGCACTCGTTGATGTTGGACAGCAGCTTTGCGGTGAGGGAATCCTTGCCGCCCGCCATCTGCACGCCGAAGCCGAAGAGAATCGCGGCCACGATCAGGGGCAGGATTGCCCGGCGGCTGAACAGCTCGGTAAAGTCGGGCTTGGTAAAGAAGTTGACGATCAGGGTCGGGATGCTGATCTCGGTGGCATCCGCGGTCTCCACCGGCTCAAAGCCCACGGGGACGACGGGGATGATGCGCACGATGATGTACATGATCACGGCGGCGATGGCAGCGGTGCACAGGAAGGTAACCACCGTGACACCCATGACCTTGCCGGCCTTTTTCGCGCTGACCATGTTGGCCACGGCGCTGGAGATGGAGAAGAATACCATCGGCACCACAACGCAGAACATCATGTTGATGAAGATCGTGCCAAGCGGTTCCAGAACGGTGGCGCCGGGCCACAGCCAGCCGGTGATCGCACCGGCCACCATGCCGAGAACCATCGTCAGCATGAACCAGTTGTTCTTAAGAAAGCTCTTGGACTCCATAGATATGCCTCCTTTTGGGAATTACGACCCCATTATATCGAAAAATATTGCATAGTAAATTGCGAATCCTGCTTGAAACATTGCAAAAGATGCGGTATCCTGTTCCGGGAAGGGGGCGAGCCCCGTGAGAGAAAGTCAGAACTTCCGCCGGGAAGGCTATCTGAACGAAAACTATCACTATTTTCATCTGCGGGATACGGCGGGACAGGAGCGGAATTACCACTTCCACGAGTTTGACAAGATCGTCCTGCTGCTGTCCGGCAGGGTGGAGTACGTGGTGGAGGACGTGACCTATGCGCTCCGGCCCTGGTCGGTGCTGCTGGTGCGGCACCACGCCATCCATCGGGCGATTATCGATGTGACGGAGCCCTATGAGCGGATTATCCTCTATCTGGACGGGAAATATTTTGAAAGACTCATGCCCGCGGCCGGGCTTATGGAATGCTTTGACCATGCCGACCGGACCGGACAGTGCCTTCTGCTGCCCGACGGAGAGCAGCGGGAGGAGCTGGACGGCCTGCTGCGCCGCTATGAGCAGGCCCAGCTTGACGGCCGCTATGGGGCGGAGGTTCTGCGTGACACGCTGATCATGCAGCTGCTGGTTTCCCTCAACCGCATTCACCGCGCCGGGGCGGGCGCCGGGACGGAACGGCGCTATGACGGGAAGATTCAGGCGACCCTGTCCTATATCAACGAGAATCTGGCGGCCGACCTGTCCATCGAGACGCTGGCAGAGCGGGTGTTTCTCAGCCGCTACCACTTCATGCGCCTGTTCAAGCAGCAGACCGGCAGCACGGTGCACGTCTATGTGCGGCAAAAGCGCCTGCTGTACGCCGCCCGTCTGATCCGGGAGGGAGTCCCCGCCGGGCAGGCTGCGGCCGAGTGCGGCTTCAACGACTATTCGGTGTTCAACCGGGCCTTCCGGGAGAGCTTCGGCATCCGCCCGGCGGAGCTGAAAAAATAAAGCCCGATCCGGGGCGGAAACGAAAGAGCAAAAACAGGAGACGAGAGAATGACAGACCGAAACCAGAAAAAGAAAATAAGTTTTGCCCGCTTTTTATCCGCGGACTATGCCGGGGACTACGTGCGGCAGGAGACGCCTTACAGGGAGCAGATTGCCCGGGCGGCGGCCCTGATCCGGGAGGCGGACTATGTGCTGCTTGGCGCGGGCGCAGGCATGAGCGCCGCCGCGGGCGCGGAATACGGCGGCCGCTTTTTCCGGGAGAATTTTGCGGAGTTTCAGCGGGTCTACGGCAAAGGCCCCTATATGCAGGACATGTATTCCGCCGGCTTTTACCCCTATCCTGACGAGGAGAGCCGCTGGGGCTACTGGTCCCACATGGCGCTGCTGGCGGGCATCGACCTGGACGTGACGCCCCTGCACCGAAAGCTGCTGGATGCGCTTAACGGGAAGGAGCTGTTCCTGCTCAGCACCAACGTGGACGGGCAGTTTGAAAAGGCCGGGCTGCCGGCGGAGAAAATCTTCGCCACCCAGGGCAGCTATGAGAAGATTCAGTGCCAGCGGGGCTGCCATCCCGGGACTTACAACGCAGTTTCGCTCTTCCGGCAGATGGAGGCGCAGCGGCAAAACGCCCGGATTCCCTCGGAGCTGGTGCCCAAATGCCCGGTCTGCGGCGGACCGATGGCCATGAACCTCCGCGCGGACGACGCGTTTGTGGAGGACGCGGACTGGCACAGGGCAGAGGAGCGCTTCAGCCGCTTTCTCTCCGCCTGCACGGAAGGCAGGACGGTACTGCTGGAGCTGGGCGTGGGCTTTAATACGCCCACCATCATCCGCTTCCCCTTTGAGAAGCTGGCCCGGCAGCATGAAAATCTGGCCCTGATCCGGCTCAGCCGAAGCAAGGCCATGGTGCCCGCAAGCCTGGGAGACCGGGCAGTGGGAATCACCGCGGATCTGGCGGAGAGCATCCGGGACCTGGCGGCCGAGCTGAAAGAATAAGGCAGTCCATCCGCAGCGGGGGACTGTCAGCAGGCCGTCTGATAGAATGATAATGAGAGAAAAGGTTTGGCAAACTCGCAATATTCGCGAATTTGCCAAACCTTTATGCATTCGGATTCATGCCGCAGATGACGTTTGGAAAAGCCTCTTCGTCCTGCTCAGCAGAGCAGTTCCCGATAGATCCGGGCGTTCTCCTCTCCGTGGACGCAGAAGATGACCTTCTCCAGCGGACTTTCCCGCAGCTGCGACCGTACGGTCTCCACCGCGATCCGGGCTGCCTCTGCCTTCGGAAAGCGGAACACCCCCGTGGAGATGCAGCAGAAGGCTACGCTCTTAAGCCCCTGTTCCGCGGCCAGACACAGGCAGGAGCGGTAGCAGGAGGCCAGGGCTTCCCGGTCCCGGTCCGTCAGGGGACCGGTGATGACGGGGCCCACCGTGTGCAGCACGTGCTTTGCGGGCAGATTGTAGCCGCCGGTGAGCCTGGCGCTGCCGGTGGGCTCCTCGTGGCCCTGGGCGGCCATAAGGGCGGCGCACTCCTGCCGCAGCTGCAGCCCCGCGGCGGAGTGGATTACGTTGTCAATGCAGTTGTGCCCGGGACGAAAGCAGCCCAGCAGCGCGGAATTGGCCGCGTTTACAATGGCGTCGGCGTCCAGCCGGGTGATGTCCCCCTGCCAGAGGACCAGCCGGTCATCCCCGGGCACGGTGGGCAGGTCCGCCACATGGACCACGCCCCTTGCCTCCCGCTCCGCGCTCAAAAGCGCGTCCTGTTCCCGCAGAAAACGGGGCGACAGCGCCGCCGGCTGGCGCAGATTCATCAGGCATCGCAGAAAGAAGCGGCGCTCCTCCGCACTGGCGGAAGGCTGCGGGGCCTGGGCGCGGTATTGGGGCATCTCTTCCAGAAGAGCCCGGGTGAGAAAGGCGACGGATTCCTGCTCCTTCATCGCCGGATCACTTCCGCGGTCTCGCCGGTGAACATGCGGAATACGTCGTAACTCTTGTCCTGAAAATTCATGGGTCTGCGCTCCTTTTTGATCTTTTACAGTAGTATATCCGTTTTCTGCGCTTCTGTAAAGCGGCGAAAAAGCAGGAGGCGGGTGCGCTGAGGGATTGACAAAAGGAGGCGGCTGTACGACAATGGGAGCAGAAGAAAAGCACGGTGCCGCGCTAAAAATGCGCGGAGAAAGGAGCGGCACATGTCCCTGCAGAGCTTTCTGTTCCGCTATAACTGCAAGCGCAATGACGACAAGCGGGACGCCGGACTGAGCACTCCGCCCGCGGTACTGCGCTGCGACAACCTTTGCTACGGGCCGGACAAAAAATGGCAGCGGCTGGACCTGTACCGCCCCCGGGGCGCCGCGGAGCCGCTGCCGGTGATTGTCAGCGTGCACGGCGGCGGCTGGGTCTACGGCGACAAGGAGCGGTACCAGTATTACTGCATGAGCCTGGTGGAGCACGGCTTTGCCGTGGTGAATTTCACCTATCGTCTGGCGCCGGAGCACAAGTTCCCCGCTCAGCTGCAGGACGTGGACCTGGTCTTTCACTGGCTGCTTCAGCACGCGGAGCGCTATCATCTGGACGCGCGGCACGTGTTCGCCCTTGGAGACAGCGCCGGCGCCCATCTGCTGGGCCTCTACTGCTGCGCCTGCGGGGACGCGGACTTCGCCGCGGCCTGTGCCCTTCGGCCGCCGGAGGGCTTCCGGCCCACGGCGGTGGCTCTCAACTGCGGGGTCTATCATATAGACCCGCCAAAGCCCGGGGAGCGGGCCAATCCCCTGCTTGCCGACCTGCTGCCCAATAAGGGCACGGCGGAGGAGCTGCGGCAGATCAGCGTGCTGGAGCATCTCAACGAAAGCTTCCCGCCCGCCCTTGTAATGACCTGCGAGGGGGACTTTCTGGCGGAGGCGGCGCCGCCGCTGGTACAGCGGCTGGAGAGCCTGGGCGTCCCGGCGGAGTACCGGTATTACGGCGACAGGGACCACGTACTGGGCCATGTGTTCCATTGCAACATGCGCCTTGCAGAGGCGGCGCGCTGCAACAGGGAGGAGTGCGACTTCTTTCGCAGCTTTCTGCCGCAGCAGCGGGCATAATGAGCATAAAATCATGATAAGCGCACGATCCTATCAGGATGGAGGAAACAGGCATGGACAAGGGAAGCTGGAAGAAAGAATTTCGCCGGCGTTTTGAGCAGCATGAGGAGGAATTGGGACGTCTCTTCCGGGAGATCTACCCGGGGGACGAGGCGGAATGGGATCGGTTTGCCGATATGCTCTGCCGCATGTGGCAGGAGCGGAGCCCGGCTCTGCACCGGATGGACCGGCAGCGGACTGAGCAGCCCGACTGGTACAAGGGCCATGAGCTGACTGGCATGCTCATGTATGTGCAGTCCTTCGCGGGCACGCTGAAGGGCGTGCGGAAAAAGCTGGACTATATTCAGGACTGCGGCGTAAATTACCTGCACCTGATGCCTCTGCTGGAATCTCCGGCGGGCCGCAGCGACGGCGGCTATGCCGTGTCGGATTTCCGGAAGGTGGAGCCGGAGCTTGGCACCATGGAGGACCTGGCCGCCCTGGCCGGGGCCTGCCACAGGCGGGGCATTGCCCTGTGCCTGGACTTTGTGATGAACCACACCAGCGAGGACCACGAGTGGGCCCGCCGCGCCCGGGCCGGAGAGAAGGCGTACCAGGACCGGTATTTCTTCTATGACGACTGGACAATCCCCCGGGAATTTGAAAAGACGGTGCCCCAGGTTTTCCCCACCACCGCGCCCGGCAATTTCAGCTGGTGCGAGGAGGCGGGCAAGGTGGTCATGACCACCTTCTACCCCTACCAGTGGGACCTGAACTACGCCAATCCCACCGTGTTTCGGGACATGACCGAGAACATGCTCTATCTCTGCAACCAGGGCGTGGACGTGATCCGGCTGGACGCGGTGCCCTATATCTGGAAGGAGCGGGGCACCAACTGCCGCAATCTGCCCCAGGTCCATACCCTGGTGCGCATGATGCGCATGGTCTGCGAGATTGTCTGCCCCGGCACGCTGCTGCTGGGCGAGGTGGTCATGGAGCCCAGCAAGGTGGTGCCATACTTCGGCAGCGTGGAGCGGCCGGAGTGCCATCTGCTGTATAACGTGACCACCATGGCCAGCACCTGGCACACCGTGGCCACCGGAGACGTGCGGCTGCTGCGGCACCAGCTTGGCCAGGTTTTCGCCCTGCCCGGGGCTTACACCTTCCTCAACTATCTGCGCTGCCACGACGACATCGGCTGGGGCCTGGATTATCCCTTCCTGGAGCAGTTCGGCATGGGAGAGGTGCCCCACAAGAAATATCTCAACGACTATCTGACCGGCAGGTGGCCGGGGAGCGAGGCCCGGGGCGAGCTGTATAACGACGACCCCCGCCTGGGAGACGCCCGGCTGTGCGGCACCACCGCCTCCCTCTGCGGGGTGGAGACCGCCCGCCGGGAGGGGGACGCGGAGAAGCTGGACCGGGCGCTGCGCCTGGACGAGATGCTCCACGCCTATATGTTCACCCTCAGCGGCATCCCGGTGCTCTACAGCGGGGACGAGCTTGCGCAGGAGAACGACTACGGCTATCACAACGATCCCCTGAAGGCCGCCGACAGCCGCTATCTCCACCGGGGCGCCATGGACTGGGCCGCGGCGGAGCGGCGGCAGGACCGGGGGACCCCCGAGGGCCGTATCTTTTCCTCCCTGCACCGGCTGGAGGAGCTGCGCTGCGCCCACCGGGTCTTTGACAGTCAGGCGGATGCCTGGCTGGTCAACACCGGGGACGACGCGGTGCTGGGCATCGGCCGCTACTTCCGGGGGGAGAAGCTGGTGGCGCTGTTCAATTTCGCAGGAGAGGACCGGCAGATCGCCATAGACGAGCTGGGCGAGTATACGGACCTGCTCAGCGGCGTGGCCGTGGAGAAAAGCGCCCTGCGCCTGCCGGCGGGCGGCTTTCTCTGGCTGCTCTGCGACTTCGGAGAAGAAACGGAAATATGAGGAATAATGAGAAGGAGGTAACGATTCATGAGCAGTCCCATTGATCTGGAAAAAGCGAAAGCGGCCCTGGGCGAGTTTGCCGGGCAGGCGGAACAGCTGCTGAAGGACCCCTCCCAGGTGGAGGCGCTGCTGCAGAAGCTGGAGGAGAGGATGAAGGAGATCCCGACCGTGGGCGGCGCCCTGTCCCGGCTGCCGCTGATGATCTCCATGATCCGCGGCTACATCACCCGGGAGTACACCGCGGTGTCGCCCAAGGTGGTGGTGTCCATGCTGGCGGCGGTGATCTATCTGCTGAAGGGGAGGGACCTGATCCCGGACCGCGTCCCGCTGCTGGGCTACGCGGACGACCTGGCCGTGCTGGGCGCCGCCTTCTACCTGTCGGAGGCGGAGCTGCAGGCCTACGCCAAATGGCGGGCGGAAAAAGGCCTTGCCCCCGCGGGAGAAGCGGAAGCATAGAGCAGAGCGGGAAAAAAACACGAGAGGAGACGCGTCAAGCGTCTCCTCTTTTGCGTTTATGGTGTCTGGTAATATACTCGTTGACAGGAATTCGGGGTCAGATATAATAAAAACAGAAGCTTTGCCTGCCCGGCAAAGGACGAAAAATACAAAAACAAGGAGGTAACCATGAAAAAAGTATCCCGCAGAGATTTCCTGAAGGGCTCTCTGGCCGGCGCCGCCGCACTGACCCTCAGCGGCATCGGTGTGGGCAGCCAGGTGACCGCCCAGGCCGCCGAGGCGGCCGCACCCGCCGAGACCTATGCCCCGCTGGAAAAAATACCCGCAGCCTACCTGAACCCCCAGCGCACGGACTTTCGCACCAATACCAAAGAACTGAAAACCCTGTTCTCCCCCTTTATGCTGGGCTCCATGCGCCTCAACCACCGCATGGTCAAGTCTGCCGCCGGCTCGGCCTGCTACCTTGCCGGCCTCACGGATGAGCTGCTGCAGTACTATGTGAACTTTGCCAAGGGCGGCGTGGAGCTGATCCTGGTGGAGGGCATCTCGGCGCTGGAGCCGCCCATGGACGGCAGCCCCATGCCGGAAGCCACGATGGCCTTCGGAAAGAAACTGGTGGAGGAGTGCGCAAAATACGGCGCGGTCCTGGGCTATCAGTGGGCTCAGTTCGGCATGAACGAGAACGAGATGACCCCGGATGAGATTCACGGCATTCAGGCCCGCGGCGTGGCCATTGCCAAGAGCATGAAGGAAATGGGCTTCAAGCTCATTGAGATGAACGCTGCCGGCTTCA
The DNA here is from genome assembly GCA_947167435.1 of uncultured Clostridia bacterium. The sequence goes on from CAMVIC010000032.1 coordinate 8,345, forward strand.
ACATGGGCGAGCATTTCCTCTCCCGCTTCTATAACACCCGGGACGACGACTACGGCGTAGGCAGCATCGAGAACAGGGCCCGCTTCGTCACCGAGTGGATCCAGCAGGTCAAGGAGGCCTGCGGGCCGGACTTCAACGTGCAGATCCTGATTGACTGCCTGGAGGAGAACGACAACATCGCCAACAATCCCACCCTCTTCACGCCGGACAAAGCGGTCACCACGCCCCATACGATGGTGACTACCGTGGAGGAGGGCATTGCCATGGCAAAGCTCTTTGAGGCCGCCGGCGCCGACTCCATGCATCTGCGCCTGGGACCTTTGGGGCACCATGTGGCCCAGTTCGGCTCGGACCTGTACTTTATTCTCAACGGCATTGAAGGCGCCACGGGCTTCGGCACCCAGTATGATTTCAGGAAGCACTGGCAGGGCCTGCTGATCGGCGACACCAGCGGCGTGGGCCTGGCGCTGAACGTGGCCGCCCGCTACAAGGCGGAGCTGTCCATCCCCTGCGGCGTGGTCACTTACATGGACCCGGCCCGTGCCCCCGACTTCTTTGAGCAGGCGCTGGAGGACGGAAAGGCCGACTTCTTCATGATGACCCGTCCTCTGACCGTGGACACCGAGTATGTCAACAAGCTGCGGGAGGGCCGCATTGATGAGATTGCCCCCTGCACCCGCTGCCTGCACTGTCACATCGCCGGCAACGAGGACAATGCCAGAGAGGGCTATTGCCGCGTCAACGCCCTGACCCAGCGTGTCATGCGCGAGGGCGGCCCGGCCACCTATGAGGTTCCGAAGGCCGAGACCGTGAAGAAGGTCATGGTCATCGGCGGCGGCCCCGGCGGCATGGAAGCAGCCCGGATTGCCGCCATGCGCGGGCATGACGTGACTCTGTACGAGAAGGCCGGCTTCCTGGGCGGCCTGCTGAGCTTTGCCCATACGGTGAAGGGCCCCCACGAAAACCTGATGGACCTGCGCAATTATCTGGTTCGCCAGCTGGAGGTCACCGGCGTGAAGGTGGTTACCGGCACAGAGGTGGACCAGGCGCTGATTGAGGCAGAAGCACCGGACGCGGTGATTCTGGCCACCGGCGGTCTGCGCGCGCCGCTGGAGGTGAAGGGAGACGGCAGCGTCCCCGTCATTGAGATGGAACAGTTCATGTTCACCGAGATGGGCGAGAACGTAATCGTCTACGGCTCCAACGCCCAGGCCTTTGATGCGGCGCTGTGGCTGACGGTGCACAAAAAGCACGTGACCATCGTGACGCCCAACCCGGCCTCTGAGCTGGATATGCAGCAGTCCCAGCACGCCATGCGCATGATGACCACGGCGCTGTATTCTCTGGGCGTCCACTCCTGGCCTCAGGCGGAGATCAAGGAGGTGAAGGAGGGCAGAGCCACGATCACCATGCAGTCCGGCGTGGATACCGTCATCGACTGTGACGCCGTTGTGAATGCGGCGGACATGCTGCCCAACACTTCCCTGCTGGACGGCCTGAGCGTGGCGGAGACCTATGCCGTGGGCGACTGCGCCGCTCCCTTCAACATCGCCATGGCCATCCGCGCCGGCAACGACGCGGGCCGCGCCGTGTAATCAAAACAAAAGCATACAAAGCATACAGAGAGCGCCTCGGAAGAGGCGCTCTCGAGATTGGCAAAAAATGTGGCGGTCGAAGCTTGTCAAAAAATCCTGAAGGGCTTTTTTGACAAGCTGAGGAGCGCTCTCAGGCTGTCGACAAAATCGAAGAAAAAAAGAATCGAAAAAGCAAAAAAGTCTGTAACGAATCTCTGACTTCTCCGTCTAACCCACAGAAAAAAGGAAAGGGGGTGATGATTTGTGGATACCGAGGCCTGCGAAAAGCTGTACGAGAGCTGTTACATGCGGGTGTTCTCCTATGCGATGACCCTGGCTGGCGACCGGCACAGGGCGGAAGAGATCGCCCAGGAGACCTTCTACCGGGCCTTGACCCGGATGAACAGCTTCCGGGGTGAGTCCGACCAGATGACCTGGCTCTGCGCCATCGCGAAAAACCTGTTTCTGGACGAGACGCGCCGGGAGAACCGGACGGGAGACCTGCCCGAGGATGCCCCCGCTCCGGGCAAAAGCCTGGAGCAGCACTTCTCCGACGAGGAGGACTCCTTTCGCATCCATCTGGCGCTGCACGCGCTGGAGGAGCCCTACCGGGAGGTGTTTGAGCTTCGCGTTTTCGGGGAGCTGTCCTTCCGCCAGATCGGGATGATCTTTGCCAAGACGGAAAACTGGGCCCGGGTCACATTTCATCGCGCCCGGCTCAAGCTCAAGGAAAGGATGGAGGAAGCATGAGAAGAGAATGTGATGTTGTCCGCGATATTCTGCCTCTCTACGCGGACGAGGTCTGCAGCGAGACCAGCCGCGAGCTGGTGGAGGAGCACCTGCAGGAGTGCGCCGCCTGCCGGGAGATGCTCAATCAGCTGCGGGAGACGGAGATTGAAAGCCGTCTGACGTATGAAAAGGAGAACGTGATTCAGTACGCCCTCAAGCGCTTTAAGCGCCGCTCCGCCGCGGTGGGCTCTCTGACCTCGGGGCTGTTCATGATCCCGATTCTGCTGTGCCTGGCCGTAAACGTGCTGCGCGGGCCCTCTCTGGACTGGGTGTCTGTGGTGGTGGCTGCTATGATGGTGGTGGCCTCCCTGGTCATCGTGCCGCTGCTGGTGCCGGAGGACAAGCTGTTCTGGACCTTCTGCGCCTTCTGCGCAAGCCTGATGCTGCTGCTGGGCGTGGTCTGCCTGTACACCCGGAACAACTGGTTCTGGGTCGCCAGCAGCGCGGTGCTCTTCGGGCTGAGCCTGGTCTTTTTGCCCTTCCTGGTCCGGGCCAGGCCGCTGCAGCGCCTGCTGGGTGGCAGCAACCGGACTCTGGTGGTGCTGGCCGTGGACGGAGCGCTGTTTCTGAACATGCTGAACATGATCCGCTCCCGGGGCCGCTTTTCCCTCAACAGTCTGCTCTACACGGTGGCCGTCTTCGTGGGCATCGCCGTGGTGCTGCTGGAGATCTACCGGCGCCGCAGGCGCGCAAAATAACCCATATCCCAAAAAGCAGGAGCGACCGTAAGGGCCGCTCCTGCTTTTGATGTTTATTCTTTGCTT
>CAMVIC010000033.1 GCA_947167435.1 uncultured Clostridia bacterium
ATATGATCACGGCGAAGCATACTGAGAACTAGAGAACAGGGGAAGAACAGCATGACGCTTTTGATGACAGCGGCGCTTCTTGCCGCGGCGGTCGTCCTGTGCGGCTATACGACCCTCCGGCTTCCCGTCAGGCCCGAAGAGGGAAAACGGCATATCGCCTGTGTCGGCGACAGCGTGACCTATGGATGCACGCTGCCGCTGTTCTTCCTGCACCGTTACCAGGCCGTGCTGCAGAGAATGCTCGGTCCCGACGCGCAGGCGGCGGCTTTTGCGGTCAACGACAGAACGCTGCAGAACACCGGCAACAAGCCGTTCCGAAAAACGCGCGCGTTTCGGCAGAGCATGGCGTTTCGGCCGGATGCGGTGGTCATCCTGCTGGGCACCAACGATTCCAAGGACAGCAACTGGAGCTCGGCTGCGGCTTTCCGGCAGCAATATGCGGAGCTGATCGCCGCCTATCGGGAGCTTACGCCGGCCCCGCGAATCGTGATCTGCACGCCGCCCTGCGCCTTCCGGCCGATTCACCGCCTCTTTTATATCACCAACGACGCAAAGCTGGAACGCGTCCCGGAGATTGCGGAAGCGGTCAAAGCCGTCGCGGCGGAGAACGGCACGGAGCTTACGGATCTGTACGCCCTCACCCAGAGGAAACGGGAGCTGTTCGGGCCTGACGGGCTGCATCCGAATGCAGCCGGAGCAAGGCGGATCGCCGAAGCGGTGTTCCGGACGCTGGGCAAGGATTCCGGCATCGGATCGGATAAACCGAATTGTTGACAAATCACGAGATTGGTTCATAATGGCAGTATCCAACACAGATGACAGCTTTCGCAATCAAGACGCGAAGCTTCTTTCAGCTTTGAACGTGCTTGTAAGAAACAATGATGAGGCGCACCATGATAAAGCTCCGATACGGCAACACCAACACCTTCTATATTCCCGGGACGGACGGCGGGCTGCTGGTGGACACGGATTGGGCCGGGACGCTGCCGCAGTTCTTCAAGGCCGTCAAAGGGGCAGAGATTGAGATGAAAGCAATCACGGTCCTGCTGATTACCCATTATCATCCGGACCACATGGGGCTTGCCGGAGAACTGCAGCAGCTCGGGGTAAAGCCGCTGATCGTGGACGTGCAGCGCCCGTTTGTGCACGCCTCGGACGGGTTTTTTGCCAGGGACAGGCGTCTGGTTTACCGCCCGATGGATGAAGATGCGGCGACGGTGATTTCCTGCGCGGAGAGCCGGGAGGTTCTGAAAGCGTATGGGATCGAAGGCGAGATTCTTCACACGCCGAGCCACAGCGAGGACAGCATTTCGCTGATTCTTGACGACGGCAGCTGCCTCGTGGGCGACCTGGAGCCGCTTGCGTACCTGGCGGGATACGGCGATAACCCCGCGCTGAAAAGCGACTGGGAGCAGATCATGAACCGGAACCCGAAACGGATCCTTTACGCCCATGCCAATGAACAGCGCCTGTGAACGGCGGAAATGAAGAAGCAGCCAGGTTTGGAGGACGCACGATGATCAGACCCATTATGAAAGACCCGGTCTTTCTCTCACAGAAATCCGCGCCGGCCACGGCGGCGGATCTGCCTGTGGCCCAGGACCTGCGAGACACGCTGGCGGCGCACCGGGACGGCTGCGTGGGCATGGCGGCCAACATGATCGGCGTTGCCAGGCGGATCATTATCTTTGATGACAACGGCAGCGCGACGGTGATGTTCAATCCGGAGATCGTCAGGTGTTCCGGCGCTTTTGACGCCGAAGAGGGCTGCCTGTCCCTGCCCGGCACGCGCAGGGCAAAGCGATTCCGCTCGATCAAGGTGCAGTATCAGAACGAGCAGTTTCAAACCCGCCTCAAAACCTACACCGGCTGGACGGCGCAGATCATCCAACACGAGATCGACCACTGCAACGGGATTCTGATTTGAGACGATACCAGGGAAAGGAGAAGCGCGGATGAAAAAAAGAAAGATCTATATCGCGGCGCCGCTTTTCAACGAGGGCGAGCGGGCCTTTAACGAGCGCGTCGACGCAATCCTCCGGGACTGCGGCCACGAGACCTTCCTGCCCCAGCGGGAGGGCGGCTGCGTGGCCGACCTGCCGGAGCTGATCGAAGGCATGCCCAAAAGAAAGTATCTGTTCAAGCTGGACTGTGAGCATATGGACTGGTGCGACACGCTCCTCTTCCTGTTCGACGGACGGGTGCCGGATGAGGGCGCCTGCTTCGAGCTGGGCTATTGCTACGCCAGGGGGAAGGCCTGCATCGGCTACAAAACCGACGCCCGCAGCTTCATCGACGGCTATGACAACGTGATGCTGCACGGCGCACCGGAAGTCGTTCTGCACAATGAGCAGGAGCTCCGCGCGTTTTTCACCCTTGACTGAAAGGGAGTGATTCTGTTCAAATCCGATATCCGAAGCATCGAGGAACCGGAAAAAACCCTGCCCGACGCCGGGGACCCGGGCCGGTATGACGAGCTGGTGGGCCGCCTGCTGGCCGGCCCGTACCGGATCGTGGATATCCTGCCCGAGCAGGTAGGTGCGGAGGCCGCCGGGCAGTACTTTGCCGTAGAGCGCTATTTCCTGCAGCTGCCGCGGATTGTCCCCCTGCGCCGCAGATACGCCGAGATTCTTCTGCGGCTGAACTGCTACTATGACATGACGGTATCCTTCGACGCCGGCGCTTCCTGGGAGATGAATCCGGACCCGGAGCGCTTCGCGGAGCGGGTGGCCGGATTGGCCGGAAAGGTCTTCCTTCGGGCCGTATTTCCCCGGTGCGGCGCAATGATCGATTACGACCACAACGACACGTATCTCACGGTCTACGACCCGGAAGCGGCGCTACTGGATAAAGTCCGGGCGCTTGCGGCTGCGGAGGGGCTTTTCCTATGGAGCCCGCAAGAGACATAAGGAAAGGCAGATAACAGGCGTGAGGGCAAAAAGCCGGACTCTCCAACGAATTGGGAGAGTCCGGCTTATCCTTTATTCGGGCGGAAGATGCCGCATCTTGTCCTCGCTCTCGGCCATCACCAGGTCCGCCACCTTGCCGCCAAAGGCCTCCCGGATTTCCGCTTCCTTCACGTCCGTGTCTTCCACAACGTCGTGGAGAACCGCCGCTGCGAGCACATCCTCGTCCTTCGTCAGGCCTGCGGCGATGTTCATCGCCTCGAGCGGATGCAGGATATACGGCCGGCTTTTCCTTTTCTTGTGGCGTCGGCGTGGGCGTCCATTGCAAACTCGATGGCTTTTCTGAGCTTTGTCATTTCAGCACCTCTGTTCCGTTATTATTGATACCACAGTCAGCGCGCATTCGGGTCGTTTTCCGCTCAACTTTTTATAAAACCATTCCGATTTTGTGAGCCGATGACAGAATCTGCCCGCGGCGCCGGATTCGGCGGAAGCCGGCCCCTTTCCAATTGGATAAAAATGGGGTATGATAAAAGAAATGCGGGGAAGTGTACTGCCCTGACTTTACCCGCGCAGCCTGGGCGGGAATCCCCGAATCCGCACAGAAGCAGAAGCTTCGAGTATACGGGAGGAATGAATATGAGAAATATGGATCGGTTTCGCGGCTGCCTTTTGGGCGGCGCGGTGGGAGACGCCCTGGGTTATCCCGTTGAGTTTATGAAGGATTCCGATATCTTCCGCAGATACGGGAAGAACGGAATCACCGACTATGAGCGTTTCAAAGGCGTCGCACAGATCTCCGACGATACCCAGATGACGCTGTTTACGGCCACGGGCCTGCTCTTCGGCACAACGCGGGGCATGCTCCGGGGCATCATGGGCCCTTATCCGGACTATATCCGATACAGTTATAAAGACTGGTACCGCACCCAGACGGAGCGTTTTCCTCTGCCGGAGGAGTTTCATTATTCCTGGCTGGTAAATGTGCCGGAGCTGTTCAGCAGGCGCGCGCCCGGAGTTACCTGCATGTCTGCGCTGGGCAGCTCGGAAAACGGCTCGGTGAAGCACCCGCTCAATCACAGCAAGGGCTGCGGCGGCGTGATGCGCGTGGCGCCGATTGGCCTGTATTTCGCCGGGAAAAGAACGCCCATTGCAGAATCGGACCGGATCGGCGCGGAAGCGGCAGCCATTACCCACGGACATGAGCTGGGATGGCTGCCTGCGGCGGCGCTGGCGCATATCGTCCGCCGCCTGGCGGAGAACGAGGGCGAAGCGATCCTGACGGCCGTGCAGGATGCGTGCCGTACGCTCCCGGCCGTCTTCCCGGAAGCGGGGGAGATGGAGACGTTTCTGGCGCTGATGCAGAAGGCGATTGCCCTTTCCGGGACGGACCTGGACGACCTGGACGCCATCGGGCAGCTGGGAAAGGGCTGGGTTGGGGAGGAGGCGCTTGCCATTTCGGTCTTCTGCGCCCTGAAACACCCGGACAGCTTTGAGGACGCCGTGGTGGCAGCGGTCAATCACAGCGGAGACAGCGATTCCACCGGCGCAATCACCGGAAACATCCTGGGCGCCGCCCTGGGCCTGAAGGCGATTCCGCAAAAGTATCTGGAAACCCTTGAACTCAGGGACGTGATTCTGGAAATCGCGGACGATCTGTTCAACGACTGCCGGATGACGGAATACGGAGACTACGAGGACCCCGTCTGGCTGGCAAAATACGTCCGGATGGACTACCGTCCGGGAGAAAGCGTGGAATAAGCTGACAGCCGTCCGGGCACGGTGCGTTTTCCGGGAGAGCGGAACGCCCTGCCTTCGGCGCCGCGATGGCAGCCGCCCTGCGACAGACGCGAAAGCGCGCACCCGGCCTGCGGGCGTTAACTTTTACCCGCGCAGCCTGTACAACGGGGGCGGAAAATGATAAAATCAGTTTATTCCAATTTATTGATTCAGGAGAGAAGCCATGAAACAGACAATTCAGAACAAGGAATCCATCTTCCCCATGCCGGTGCTGCTGATTTCCACCTTCAACGAGGACGGAACGGTAAACGTCATGAACGCCGCCTGGGGGACCATGCTTGACCGGGACATGGTGGCCCTCAACCTGACAGAGACCCACAAGACCGTCAAAAACATCAAGGCCAGAGGCGGCTTTGTCATCCATCTGGCCGATGCCAAGCACGTTGTGGAGGCGGACTATTTCGGCGACGTCAGCGGGAACAAGGTGGCGGACAAGTTTGCGAAATCCGGCATGAGCTTTGTGAAGTCAGAGCTTGTGGACGCACCCATCATCAACGAGCTTCCCGTGGCCATCGAATGCGCCTTCGTGGAATACCAGAGCGACGAGACCGGCCTGGGGGTGATCGGCAGGGTCGTGCGGGTCTCCGTGGAGGAGCGCTGCCTGAAGGACGGCAAGGTGGATATCGACGCCATCGACGCAATCTCCTTCGACCCCTATACCCACGGCTATTACCGGGTCGGCGGCAGAGTCGGCGAGGCGTTTCACGACGGGCTTTCACTGAAGTAAAAAAAGATACAGACAGACTAAAGAAAGGAAGGATTGAAATGGAATTCAAAGAAGTGGTCGCAAAGCGGTATTCCTGCAAAAAGTATTCGGACCGCCCGCTGGAGGCGGAAAAGCTGAACGCCATCCTGAACGCCGGACGCCTGGCGCCCACCGCCAAAAATCTGCAGGAGCAGCGGATCTACGTGCTGCAGTCTGCCGAGGCGCTTGCAAAGGCGGACGCCATCACGCCCTGCCGCTACGGCGCGACGACGGTTCTTGCCGTGGCCTATGACAGCAAAAACGTCTTCACCTATCCCGGCGGAAAGCGGGACTCCGGCATGGAGGACGCCGCCATCGTCGCCACGCACATGATTCTGGCTGCGGCCGCCGAGGGCGTTGACAGCTGCTGGATCAACCGCTTCGACCCCGAGCAGGCGGCTGAGATTCTCGGCCTGCCCGAGAATGAGGAGGTCCTCATGCTTATGGACCTGGGCTATGCCGCGGAAGACGCCGGCCCGCTTCCGAACCACGGCAATCGGAAGCCGCTGGAAGAGACCGTCACCTTTATGTGATGCCGGGATGATTTACACGCCCGAAACCAAAAAGGCCATGAAGTTCTGCTTTCAGGCCCACAAAGACCAGACGGACAAATCCGGCCTGCCCTACGTGTTTCATCCCTTTCACGTGGCGGAGCAGATGCCCGACGAGAAAACCACGGTCACGGCGCTTCTTCATGACGTGATCGAGGATACGCCCTATACGCTGCAGGACCTTCGGGACATGGGCTTTGGCCCGGATATCCTCGCGGCGCTGGCGCTGCTGACCCACGACAAAAGCGTTCCGTATCTGGAGTATGTGGCCGGAATCCGGGAAAACGAGATCGCTCGGACGGTAAAGCTGGCGGACCTTCGCCACAACAGCGACCTGAGCCGCCTGGACAGGATTGACGAGGCGGCGCTGAAGCGCGTTGAGAAATACAGAGCGGCGATAAGGCTTCTGTCGGACGAAAATCCATAATCCCCTGTAACCTTCTGCCCGGCTCTGCGTCATTGAAATGGGACTTCGAGGAAAGACGTGACGACAGATCTATGAAATCCGACAGTATTGATCAGCTGTTTTCACAATACTATAACGACGCACTCCTGTATACAATTTCATTATGCAAAAACCGGACCGTCGCGGAGGATATCGTATCCAATGCTTTCTTCAAGGCGCTCAGCATGTCCGACGATTCCATCCGGGAGTTCAAGCCGTGGCTGCTGACGGTCTGCAGAAACGAGTTTATCAGCATCTGCCGCAGAGAAAGCCGCTTTACGGGCGAGGACCTGCCGGAAGACCTGGAAGACGACCGGGAGACGGTGGTTGAGAGCATCATCCGAAAGGAAGAGTACCGCTCTCTGTATCGCGCCATCGGCCTGCTGCCGGACACCCAGAGGGAGGCCGTGATGCTGTTCTATTTCTCCGGCCTCCCGATCAAAAGCATATCGGAAGTCATCGGGAAAAGTGAAACCAATACAAAAGTGCTGCTGTGCAGGGCCAGGGAGAAGCTCAGGAAGATTATGGAGGAATACCAATGAATTTCGAAGAAGCGTACAGAAAACTGCGGGAGGGGACGGCGTCGGATGAGGAGGCCGCCTTCGTTGCCCGGGAGCTTGAAAACGTCCGCAGAATCAGCTCGATTCTGGATGAGCCCCATCTTTCCGACCCGGGAATCCGCCAGGCGGAGATGGAAACCGTGCAGAAGGCCAGAAAGGACTTCAACCGGAAAACGCTGATCCGAACGGTCGCCGTGGTGCTGAGCAGCCTGCTGGTGATTGCGGCAGTTGTCTGCGCCATCCTGTTCATTCCCTCCAATATCTCCGCCTCCGGAAAGGTGAAGCTTTCAAAGGAACAGGCGGTCCAGGCCGCGTACGAATGCCTGGTGAAGGAAGTGGGCGAAGAGCAGGCAAAGCAGTTCTATGTGGACTATGCCCATCGGCACCTGCGCTATACGGGAAGCATTTTCGAGGCGGTCTACGTTTACAAGATTGAATACGAAGACGTGCGCGGAAGAGAATACGAAATCGAGGTCAACAGCAATTCCGGCTATACCGTGATCCGGGACATCGATCTGGGATAAGCAGAATAAGAAGAATACGGGGGAATGTTTATTCTCCCGTATTTTTTGCGTGTAACCTTTTCCGGACTTCCGCGTCAACTGAATGAAAACAATAATACATGAAAAGGAGAAGAATCATGAATACGATCATTCAGTTAACGCCGGAGCGGGCCCTGCAGCAGGCCCTTGTTTACGCGGATATCCAAAACGACGAGCCCCGATGCCTGTACAGCCGTTACGCCGACGGACTCTATCACTTTGTGGTCAGCACCTTCAGCCTGAAATATGAATTCTACGTGGACGCGGAGACCGGAGAGGTCCCGGGAATCAGCATGGAGCCGCTGGCCTATCCGGAAATCCTGCTGCCGGGTGACGGCAGCGGCGCCCTCTCCTCTGTGGCATGAGAAGATAAGAGTTGGGAAAGGAAACGGAAAAATGAAAACGTTCAAAAAAGGTATCCTGTTTGTGCTGGTGTTGGCACTGGCGCTTTCCGCCTGCGGATGCGCCTTTGGGGGCGGCAAACGGATCGGAAAAGACGCCGCGCTTCAGATTGCGCTGGAGCACGCGGAGCTGAGTGCCGCCGACGTGTCGGACGTGGATGTGGAGCTGGAGAGAAGCATTGTCGGCGTGTGGTATGAAGTGAACTTTGATTCCGGGTGGAAGGAATATGAATACCGCATCGATGCCGAATCCGGTGAGATCCTCTCAGCGGGCAGGGATTAACGGCCCGCCGGAAGCACCGTCTTCCCCAAACGCGCGGATATGCATCCGGCAGGAGGAAAAAACCGAAACTGAAAAAAACAGGAAGCCAAGGCTGCCCAAAAGGGGCGCCTTGGCTTCCTGCTGCGTGTGGCATATGTCGGCGGCGCGCATGCCGTGTCTACTTGCCGGCTTTTCGGAACATGAAGGCCCGCGCTGCCTGGATTGCGATTTTATAGGGCAGGGGACGCAGCTCCCGGTCGGCCTCCTGCAGCTTTTCCCGGATGGGGATTGATTGGGGACAGTGTTGCTCGCACTTTCCGCAGCGGATGCACTGAGAGGCGAAGGCGGGCTCGCGTGTCAGCCCCACGGTCTGAATAGACTGGGAGCGTCCGGCGCTTTTGGACTCGGTATACATGGTGTTCCAGCAGCGGAAGATGCCCGGGATATCCACGCCCTTGGGGCAGGGCATACAGTAGCGGCAGCCGGTGCAGCCGACCCGCTCCTTTTCCCGGATGGCGCGCTTGACCTTTTCCAGGGCCTCAAGGTCCGCCTCTGTCAGGCAGCCGGGCAGAGCCTGGTCTGCTGTGCGGCAGTTGGCCTCTACCATCTCCAGGGAGTTCATGCCGGACCAGACCGTCGTCCTCCAGCTCCTTCAGCGTTTTGGAGAGCATGGTGTTGGAGATGCCGCGGGTGTTCCGGAGCAGCTCGTTGTACCGGCTGGCGCCGTTGGCAAGCAGCGAGCAGAGGACCGGCAGCTTCCACTTTCCGCCGATGGTGTTCAGCGCGCCCTGCAGCACACACTCCGGCGAGCAGGGGCAGCTGTGAGCCTGAGACATGGGGGAACCCTCCGGTAATCCTTTTCTTACTTGCTCCGGAAAAACTGCATAATTGACAGAAGTCCCGGAACTTATTACAGTATATCCGGTAAGATTTACGTTATAAAGTTATGATTCTTATCATCTGTAAGGAGGCTGATTCAAATGACCGTGACCGAACAGATCCGCGGGCGGAGAAGCGTCAGAACCTTTGACGGCGCAGCGCTGCGTCAGCAGGATGCGGACGCCATTCTCGACTTTGCGAACAAGGTGGAAAACCCCTATGCGCTGCCCATCCAGTGGAAGCTGCTGGACCGGAAAAAGGACGGTCTTTCCGTGCCGGTGGTTGCGGGCGCGGATACCTATATCGCGGGCAAAATGCAGCGCGCACCCCACGCGGAGGAGGCCTTCGGCTATACCTTCGAGAAAGTGGTCCTTTTCGCACAGTCTCTGGGCATCGGGACAACCTGGATTGCGGGCACCATGGACCGCAAGGCCTTTGAGCGGGCCATGGGTCTGACGGAAAACCAGGTGATGCCCTGCGTCAGCCCCCTTGGCTATCCGGCCGAAAAAATGTCGCTGCGGGAGACGATGATGCGCAAGGGCGTCAAGGCCGACAGCCGCCTCGACTTTGAAAAGCTGTTCTTTGAAGGCTCCTTTGAAACCCCGCTGTCCCCGGAGAAGGCGGGAGCGCTGAAGAGCGCCCTTGAGCTGGTGCGCCTTGCCCCTTCCGCCGTAAACGGACAGCCCTGGCGCGCGGTGCTGTGCGGGGACAGCCTGCACTTCTATGAGAAACGGGGCAGGGGAATGGCCGGCGACGGCTGGGATATCCAGAAGATCGATATGGGGATCGCGCTGTGCCACTTTGAACTCGGCGCCCTTGAGAGCGGCCTCCGCCCTGCCATGAAGCTGGAGGACCCGGGCCTGGCCGACCGGGACGGCCTGATTTACATTGCCTCGTTTCGGATCGGATAAAGCAATGAGGCCGGGACGAGAGGAGTGGTATTATTATGATCGTATACGGTTCAAAACAGTGCTCGGATACGCTGGCCTGTCTCAGAGCTCTGCGGGAGAGCGGAACGCCCCATGAATTCCGGGACATTGCCGATCTGATGGCGCTGAAGGAGTTTCTGCATTACCGGGACTCGCTGCCGCTGTTTGACGGCGTGAAGGCCGCCGGCGGCGTCGGGATTCCCTTTCTCATTCATGACGACGGGCAGTTTACCCTGGGGTAAACAGTTCCGAAAACTCGCGCACCTTGTTATATAACAATATTCACAAAATGTTCACGCCGGTTTTAGCACTCTCCTCTTGACAGTGCTAAAACCGGCGCTATAATCAGGATCGGACAGAGGAGCAGAGGCCGAATAAACAGACCGCCGTCCCCTCAGGCTGCCGGCAGGACCGAAAGGCTTTATCGGCAGATGGAAGGAGAGGTTTAAAATGAAAGAGAATCTGATTCTGGCAAATTACAAGATCGAGAGCGAAGCCTATCAGGCGCTCTCTGAGCTCAAACGCGAGACGGACAACGCCAATTACACCATTTCCCAGGCCGTGATTGTCCGTAAGGAGAACGACAAGCTCAGCATCATGGACGGCTTTGTCAACGGCGCGGTAAACGGGGACGACACCTGGAAGGGCAGCCTCATCGGCAGCTTGGTGGGTGTTCTCGGCGGCCCCCTGGGGGTTCTGCTGGGCGGAAGCATGGGCATGCTGATCGGCGGGGCGGTGGACGCAAACGACATGGCGGACAATGCCTCCCTGCTGGAGAAGGCGGGGGACAGCATCCTCAACGGCGAAACCGCCATCATTCTGCTGGCCCAGGAGGAATACGAGACGGCCCTGACCGCAAAGCTCAACCGCTTTGAGGTGTCCATCATCAGGTTCGACGCTGCGGAGGTAGCCGCGGAAGTGGAGCACGCCCGCCAGATCGAAAAGCAGATGGCAAGGGAAGCCCGGGAGAAGATGCGGGAAGAGAAGACCGGGGAATTCAAAGAACTGGTCTCGCAGAAGAGCGAGGAGCTGAAAAACTGGTTTTCCCACCTGGGAAAAAAAGAATAACCCTGTCTCCATGTCTGCTGACGGCGGACGTAAGCGGGCGGAAGCCCGCAACTGGCGCACAACGTGCGCCAGCTGTAGACGAAGTTGCAATGGTATCCCCGAAACACAGACCATTCTGTGTTTTCATGCGAAACGCTGTTTCGCATATGCGCATTTCATGCGCGTGGGGATTTAGTTATAAGAGCAGGCCGCTATGGGCTGACAGACCCAAAACGGCATAATATCGAAAATAGGTTTGGCAAAATCGCAGCATTCGCGATCAACCAGGAGATTACTCCGTATGTTGCCGACAGCGATCTTGCGCTGATGGGTA
>CAMVIC010000034.1 GCA_947167435.1 uncultured Clostridia bacterium
GATCCTGGCCGATCTCGCCGTTCATCACGTTGTAGAGATGATCCTTGTCGTTGAAGACGTAGGGCACGGAGACGCAGTTCCAGGCCTTGTTGAAGTTGGAGAGGGTGCCGGCGGAGACCTTGGTCATCTCCAGCTGGCCGGCCTGAATCTGGCTGACGCAGTCGGCCTCGGAGCCGAGGGTGCCGCCGGGCATCACGTCGATGACGATGGCGCCGTCGGTAGCCTCATCGACCGCTTCCGCCCAGGCGACGAGCGCGACGTTGATGGCGTGGTCCTCTGCCATGTTGTGGGCGAGGGTCAGGTAGACGGTGTTCGCTGCGTTGGCATTGGCGGGCATCACGGCGGCAACCGCGACGATCATAACCAGGCACAGGACAGCGGCAAGAATACGTTTCATTGTTTTCCTCCAAAAAATTTTTATTTCCGTATCAGACAGGCTGATAGTGGATACAGTAAGAGGCTGGCTGATTATACCATTTTTCCTGCTTTCGCACAATATTAATCATGAGTGCTGCATCACAAAAAGCGAGGCGCAGATTTGGCAAAATTACACAAGATTCGGCAGTGAGTCCTGTGTCAAGGCTTGTTTTTTTCTCTTCTGTCACTATAATAGCAGATGTATGGACAAATCCACGCATGGTTTTGTGACAGAATACACGCAAAATGTGACCGGAGAGGATGGTGCATCGCATGGCCTATCATCACGTGGAATCGGTTGTGGACCAGCATCTGACGCAGGACATGGCAAACTATCAGCTCAGCCGCAGCCTGATTTCCGTGGGCTACTACGTCAACGTACAGACGCGCTCCTCCATCGCCCATTCCCACCCCTACTACGAGCTGATTCTGGTGCGGCGTGGCGTCTGCGAATACCACGCCGGCGGCGCGCGATTTTTCCTGCATCCGGACGAGCTGCTGATCATCGCCCCGGGCACCGTGCACACCATGTTCTGCCCGTCCGACTCCTCCAGCTATGAGCGGCTGATTCTCCAGGTTAACGCCGACTTCATGCTTCAGGTGCTCTCCGCCTGCCTGCTGGCGGAGCGGGCGCAGAGCTTTCCCTCTCTGTATATTCTGCGGGCGGAGGACGTCTGCCGCTGGGGCCTGCGGGAGCTGCTGGAGCGCATCAACGCCACCGCCTCGGTGACGGACTCCGGCCTTCGGGAGCGGCTTTACCGCTGCCAGATCGGAGAGCTTATGCTCACCATCGAGCACATCGTCTCCACCTCCCAGACCGTGGCCCCCAGCGCCTCAAGCGAGCTGATCTCCGGCGTCACCGCCTACATCCTGGAGCGGTTCCGGGAGCCGGAGCTGAGCGTGGCCTCTGCGGCCCAGCAGTTCTATATCAGCCGCGAGCATCTGTCCCGCACCTTCAAAAGCTACACCGGCGAGAGCATCAGCCACTATATCACGGACCTGCGGATGCAGGAGTTCCGTCACGGCCTGGTGATGGGGAAAAACGTCCTGGAGTCCTGCCTGGAGAGCGGCTTTTCCGATTACTCCAGTTTTGTGAAAACCTTCCGCAAGCTCTACGGCATCACCCCCGCCGAATACCGCGATCATCTGAAGAAGGCCATGAACCGCGCGCCGCTGGCGGATCCGGCAAATCTGGCAGAATAAACTTCCCCCCTCGGGACGGCCGGCCCGAGGGGGAAATCGTGTCTCTGCACTTTTTTCCGCGCATATCCCGCAGTGCCTGCCGCAGATCGTAGACGCTCATGCTCAGGAAGGATTTCTCCGCCCGCCATTTCAGGCCGGTCTTTTCCTCCATGAATTTCGCGAAGGCCATGACGTCATCGGGCTTCAGGGTGTCTTTTCCCATCATGCACACGGAATTGCGGGACACGAACAGATACAGATACTGCCGGTCCTCCACCAGGCGCGTAAACTTTTTATAGGGCAGGTCCATGCTGCCCTCCCCCGAGAGGTGCACCTTATCCGGTCCGAAGCCGTAGCTCATATCGGGCAGCTTCGCCCGGCGCTCCGACAGCGCCCGGTCGGCCCGCACGGCGGCGGGGAAATCCCGGCTCACCAGAAGCCACGCGCCCACGAGCAGCAGCAGCGCCTTCGCCCAGGTGGGAAAGGTCGCGGCCACTGCAGCCGCCACAAGCGCGAAGCCGATGAGAGCCCGCACAATCATGCGGGGCTTTTCATACACGTAATATTGCATTTTATAGAGTTGTTCCACGGTTTTTTCCGTGTGGGTGATTTTCGCGCGATAGAGATAATCGGCCATGGTCTTCCCTCCTGCTGACGGCTGAACGCCGATTCCCGCGCCGAAGGCGGGCAAGCGGCGTCTGATTGCCGGGGTATTCATATTACAAAATCCGGCCGCGTCCTGTCAATGGCTTTCTTGCAATATGAAACGGCGGGGTTTATAATGATCGCATCCTGAGGAATAAGAGGGGGCCATTTCTTTGGCGGAGAAAAGCTATATCGCCCGCACCAGCGGCCTGAAGGCCCGGGACTATCTGGGCTATGCCATGGTGGACGCGGCGGGCTGCCTGGTGTTCAGTCTGGTCACCACGCTGCTGCAGAAGTACTACACGGACATTTTCCACCTGAGCCCGCTGTTCATCATGCTCATGTTCATCGCGGCGCGGGTGTGGGACGCAATAAACGATCCCATCATGGGCCGCATCTGCGACACGGTGCAGCCCGGCAGATACGGCCGCTACCGGTCCTGGCTTCTCTATGTGGCGGCACCGCTGGCGGTTTCGGCGGTTCTGATGTTTGTCAAATGGCCCGGCATGGGCGAAGAGGGGCACGAGACGCTCACCCGCGTTTACGCCACGGTGACCTACGTCCTCTTCGGCATGATCTATACGGCGCTGCAGATTCCCTACGGCTCCCTTGCCTCCGTTGTCACTACCGACGCCGGTGAGCGCAGCAAGCTCTCGGTCTTCCGCTCCATCGGCGCGGCGCTGGGCTCCATCCCGGTGCTGCTGATTGCCAGCTTTGCCTATGCCAAACGCCTGGACGAGGCGGGAAACGTGGTGCTGGGGGAAAACGGCAAGGCCATCACGGACATGCAGTACGCCCCTGTCATCAAGGGCGTCATTCTGATGGCGCTGTGCTCCATGCTGATGCTGTTTGTGTGCTTCCGGCTGAACAAGGAGCGGGTGAAGACCAAGCCACAGCCCAAGGAGAAGGGCGCTGCGGTCAAGGCCGTAAAGCAGCTTTTCGCAAACCGCGCCTTCCTCTCCATCAGCCTCACCGCCCTGCTGCTTCTGGCCGGGCAGATGTTTACCCAGAGCTTTTACACCTATCTCTTCGACGACTACTTCCACGCCAACTGGATGAACCTGGCCTCCCAGGCCTGCACGTATTCCCCCATGCTGGTCATGATGTTCCTGCTGCCCTCCATGGCAAGGCGCATCGGCAAGAAGGAGGTCTGCGCCTGGGGCGTCGCCGCGGCGGCCGCCGCCAATCTGCTTCTCTTTTTCCTGCGTGGGATGGACCCGGCCGTGCTCATGTGGATCTTCCTCGCCCTCTGCTTTGTCAGCGGCTGCGGATTGACCACCGTGGTGATGCAGCTCTGGGCCATGGCCACCGACGCCATCGACGACGTGGAGGTCACAACCGGCAGCCGGGACGACGGCACCGCCTACTCGGTGTTCAATTTTTTCCGCAAGCTGGGGCAGGTGCTGGCGGCAATCTGCGTCAACGGGGCCCTGCTGGGAATGAACTACCGCTATGAAAAGGGCGCGGTGCAGACCCTGGAAAACCTCAAGAAAATGTACGACCTGGCGACGGTCATCCCCGCGGTGATGTTCGCCCTCATGGCGCTGATCCTCGTTGTCTACTATCCCCTCAGCCGCAGAAAGGTGGAGGAGCTCCAGGTGCTCAAGGAAAAGCGTCTCCGGGAATCCTACGAGCAGAAGATTATCGACATCTGATTCTCTGCCCCGGCTTTCCGTATCGGAAAAGCTCCCCTCCGCCGTCTGAAGCGCGGAGGGGAGCTTTTCTATTTATACAGGGTACGGCTTCATGCCTTCGGGTCGGGCCTTCTGATAAAGTTCCGCGTCAGCTTCCCGTAATTGACGCGTCCCATTTTCGTGCCGTTCGGAGCGATGTGCAGCACGCCCTCTTCCGCCCTGCTCCACCGGGGAAGGCCCGGGCCGTTGGGGTCGCCGGAGCGGGCAAAGTTTGCAAGATAGGCGCCCATCTGGGAGGAGGCCTCATAGTCGCGCGCCCCGTAAGGCCGCCAGCTCCCCTCCAGCGTAGCGAAGATATAGCGCAGGTCCGCCGAGTGGAAGGCCCGGTTGTCGTCTCCGGGCGCGTCCAGATCAAAATAATAAAGATACGCGCCGTTTTGCTTTCCGAAGCGCCTGCCGATGTATGCCATGACCGGCGCGTACATGTCCGCGTTGGTAAAGCCCAGCATATAGTCAAGCTTCAGGGGCTTTTTCATAAGTCTGTCCACCGCGTCGGGTATCAACAGCCCGTCCACCACCGGCATGGTGTTATACAGGCTGTCCTTTCGCAGGCGGCGCAGCTGCTCCACCGCGTCAAACAGGCGGGAGACCGGCGCGGCGCACAGCTGGTCAAAGTCCCGGCACCCGGCCAGCGACTGAAGCTGCAGCCAGTAGTCATGGGTGTCCGCCGCATTTCTGGGCAGGGCAAAGCGCGGAAACAGGCCCCCGCCGGACATCATGGCGGCCCGCTGAAAGAGGCCCTCGAAGTGGGGATTGAGGCACAGGTACTGGATGGAAATGGCGCCGGCGCTCTGTCCCAGAAGCGTGAGTTTCTCCCCGTCGCCGCCGAAGTCCGCGATATGCGCCTTGACCCAGCGGACGGCCGCGAGCTGGTCGTCCAGGCCGAAATTTCCGTCACGGCCATAGCGGCGCTGGATTTCCTCGTGGGTCAGATAGCCCAGCACCCCAACCCGGTAATTGGCGAAAACCGTCACGATCCCCCGCTCCGCCAGGGCGGAGCCGTCAAAGGGTCCCTCGCAGTTCATGCCGGAATCAAAGCCGCCCCCGTGGAAAAACAGCAGTACCGGGCACCGCCGCGCGTCCTTCGGCGCGTAGATGTTCAGGTTCAGGCAGTCCTCGTCATAGCGGAAGACCAGCCCCTCCCGGAATTCCTTTTTATAAAAGCGCCGGGTGGGGTTTTCCAGATGCTCATGCACGGCCCGGTTCTGGGGGCAGGCCGGACCAAAGCGCAGGGCGTCCAGTTCCCCGTCCCAGTGATCCACCGGCTTTGCATACGCAAAGCGCTGCGCCCGCGCATAGGGCACGCCCAGAAACTGCACGCAGCGTTCCGTCTCAATGCCCCGGATGGTTCCCAGCGAGGTCCGGCGCTCAATGATCTTCTCCTGCATCGTAAGTCCCCCTCCCGCGGACGCTGTTCCCGTCCGGTTTTCAATTTTAAGAGATTGCCGCCTCAAATGCAAGAGGGAACGCAAAATGCGCAGACGATTCACAGTGGAATAATCCGCCGGTATGCGGTATAATCCAATTGGTTTTTGCCGGTTTAGCGGGAGATTGCAACATACGGGGTACCGCCATGAGCTCATTACTGAAATCGACCAGGAATACCAGGCAGCTGCCTGTGGGGAATCTGCGCTATCTGCGAAGCGACTGCCCGGATTTGCTGTCGGATGAGGAAGTCCAATGGCTGCGCGCAAACAACATTGTGACGATTGTTGATCTTCGGGATGAGACGGAATATACCCGGAGAGGATGCAGGCTTGAGCGTGAGGAGGGTTTTATGTATTATCACCTTCCCGTCACGGGCGGCGGAGCCGTCCCGGCTTCTCCGGAGGCGGTGGCCGAAACCTACGTCAGGATGCTCGACGGGCAGATGGAGAAGATTGTCGGTACGATCCTGCGCGCAGAGACCGGGGTCCTCTTCTTCTGCAGCGCCGGGAAGGACAGAACCGGTGTGGTCTCCGCGGTGCTTCTGAAACGGCTGGGATTCGACGATGGGGAAATCATCGCCGACTACATGGAAACGAAGTCGAATCTGATGCCGTTTTTACTGGAGTACAGCGAACGCCACCCGGAAGTGGACCTGCGCACCATTATCCCATCCGAAGATAACATCAAAGCCGTTTTGGCTCTTCTTTAAGTCAGGGCTGCCTCACACCGGGGCAGCCTTTACTGCATGCAGTCATGCAGGAGAAGCTCCGGATGAAAGCGGTTCTTCTTCGGACTCCCGCAACCCTGCAGGGACTGCATCTCACCCCTTCGGCAGAGCGTTTTTTCCGTCTGCTGCGAAACAAAGCCTCTTCCGTAAGCCGGGAATTTCTGGTATACTCCATGCTGACAGCAGATTTTTCATGCTGCCGTCACATTTCTGTTTGCGGAGGAACGGAACCATGTCAAAAAAGCTCGGTATCATCACGCTGATTCTCGCAATACTGTCTCTCGGCCTCTCCTGCTTTGCCCTCGGGGCCGCCCGGAAAGAAGCGGCGCCTGCGCCCTCTCCGGATGAAGATATTCAGTATGTGCTTTATCTCGGCACAAACGACAAGGACAGCAACCAGCCCGTATTCACCCCGGATCAGGCGAAAGCGGAAGCGGAAAGGATCCTGATCGCCCACTTCGGCGGCTACACCATTCAGGAGGCCAACGGCGGCTGGATTGACGGCGACACCGTCTATCAGGAATACACGCTGGTAATCTACCTGAGCGATACCAATCCGGACGCCGTGCACGCAGCAGCAGACGAACTGATCCAGACCTTCCGTCAAAGCTCCGTGCTGATTCAGGCGAACCGGACGCTTACGGAGTTTTATTCCGGCGTATGACCGGTTTCCCGTTCAGCCGGCTGCCCGCTCGGCCCGTCTTTGGTGCTTTGGCCTGACTGCCGCTGCCGGCATTGCCTTTTCTGCTGTTTTCCCCCTTTTGAACGAAGGAAAAAACCGCCGATATGAGGTGAAGCAAACGGTTTCATTTTGCGGGCGTGACGGGCAGTTCCCGGCATGCCGGATTTCTGTCTGTGAGGTGAACGACAGTGGTTTTCAAAGAAACGGAATTCAAATTAAAAGATGGACGATCTGCACTGCTTCGCAGTCCGCATGAAGCGGATGCGGAGGAAATGCTCCAATTCATCATAAAAGCATCCGGCGAGACGGACTTTCTGATGAGATATCCG
Organism: uncultured Clostridia bacterium; assembly: GCA_947167435.1. The sequence continues at coordinate 7,105 of CAMVIC010000034.1, forward strand.
GAGGAATGGGCCGAGTTCAGCCTGGAACAGGAAAAAGCATTTATAAATGATAACTACTACAGTCAGAACGGAATGATGATTTCCTGCATTGTTGACGGGAAGATAGCCGGAAACTGTCAGATCTCTTTTCGCACCGGAATGAAGGACCGGCACAGGGCTTCCGTTGCGATCGCGCTTCTTCAGGAATTCTGGGACCTGGGAATCGGGACAAAAATGTTCGAAGAGATGTTCCGAATCGCCGGGGAGCGCAATGGCATCCGTCAGATTGAGCTTGATTTCATCGAAGGCAACAGCAGGGCAAGGCACCTGTATGAGAAAATGGGCTTTCGTATCACAGGTGTAAAACCGGATGCGATACGAATGAAAGACGGCACTTTTGTAAATGAGTACATGATGCGGAAACTGTTGTAAGCCTCAGATTGCAGTTTATCTTCTTTCCCCCGGCGGCAGCAGAAGGCCTTTTTACTGCCGTTTGACTGCCGTTTACGCTTGGGACCGGCCGCATTTCGCTGTCCTTCCGCCCCCGTAAACCGGGCAGGGATATGCCGGGCAGTGCGTGCAGGCTGCGGCAAAGGCAGGGGCCAAGCGCATGATCACGATCGAACGGCAAAGGAAATCTTCTCAAAGGAGGCCTGCATGGAACAGACAAAGCTTCCCGGCAAGCGTATTCTGATGAGTGCGCTGGGCGTTGCAATATGCGGCATCAGCGTAGGGATGTTCAAGCATGCATCTCTGGGTGTCGACCCGTTCCAGTCCCTTATGAGCGGGCTGGACGCTGTCATCCCCATCCATTTCGGAACGCTCTATGTGATCGTGAACCTGCTGCTTCTGGTGTTCGCTCTGGCATTCGACCGGCGCAAGATCGGATTGGCCACGCTGATTAATCTCTTCCTGTTGGGCTATATCGCGGAGTTTTCTCAAAGCTGCATGGCGAAGCTGCTGCCCGCGCCCACACTCCCCCTCCGGCTTCTTATCCTTGCGATCGCCATTGTGATCATGTGTCTGGCATCCGCGTTCTATTTTACGGCTGACCTGGGTGTTTCGACCTATGATGCCGTGGCGCTGATCTGGTCGGAGAAGCAGAAACGCATCGCCTTCCCGATCTGCCGGGTCATTACAGACCTGTTTTGCGTCCTTTGCGGCATTCTTCTCTGTATGGCAGCCGGTTTTACGCTTCGCCAGATTACCGGGGAGGTCGGCATCGGCACGATCATCACAGCATTTTTCATGGGGCCGCTGATTCAGTTCTTTAACCGGCATGCCGCCCGCCCCTTTCTTTACGGCGGACCAGGAGCAAAACCGAGGTGACGGTGCATACTGTCTGCTTCTTTGGGTGTGACAGAAGATCATGACGAATGCTCCGGCGGGAGAATCCGCATGGCCCGCAACCGCTGGGGAAAGGAACTCCGAAGGCTCTGCGGACTGCCGATCCTCACGGATTATTTCCGGCCGGAACGAGGCTTTTTGACAGGGGAGAAAAGGCCTTTGTCCTCTGCGCCCTGATCTATCCGGCCTCAGGAACAGCAGCGGTGCTGCTGTCCGCTGTCAGGAAGATTTCAATTTCAAAGCGGTGAGAAGGAATGAACAAGTTCCGTGATAAGCAGGATGTTCCCACCTGCAGAGCAGGAGAACATGAGGTCTATATTGCTTACTCTCACACAAAAAAGACAAGGCGTTCCCTTTGAAGCGAGATTCGCTTCGAGGGAGCGCCTTTTGCATTAATCTTCAAATCTGTCGAGCAACATGTTTCCGCAAGAAAGACATCGGGCCGCTGATGAACGAATCAATCCGATGCTCCTGTTTGTTTTTACAGAGTGGTCGCCATTTTCATGATCGCCTGTAAATAATCTTTATCATGATTCGTTATGATCCCCATATCTTCCAATCCCAGATATCCAAGGAAATCGCCCTCATAGGAGAATCTTGCCCCATCATACATATCCGAATCACCGGAGCTCAGGAACATCGCAACCTTCTGAAGCGTCTCCGGCGCCTGGGGATAAAGCACGGAATAAAACCGGTCGACAGCACATTTCAACTGTCCGCTGAACCCGTGATAGTAGATCGGCGAAGCCAGAACGAGCATGTTTGCACGCTGCAGCTGGTTGTAGACCTCCTGCATATCATCCTGCTGCGCGCATTTGCCCTGTCCCTTCCCATGACAGTATTCGCAGGCGAGACAGCCTTTGATGTTCTTTCCGCAAACATTGATGACGGATACTTCATGCCCTGTTTTCTCTGCGCTTTCTTTGAACACGGCCACCATTTCCGCCGTGTTGCCATGAGGCCGGGGACTCCCATTCAGAACTAATCTTCTCATCGTATCCACCCGTTTTCTCAATACCAGTCGTGCTTTTCGTTCCGGTCAAGCTGACTGATCTGCTGCATTTCATCGTCCGTCAGTTCAAAACCAAACAGGTCGAGGTTTTCCCTGATGTGATCGGGATTGCTCGAGCCGGGGATCACGACGATGCCCCGCTGCAGATCCCAGCGGAGGATGACCTGGGCGGAAGATACTCCGTGAGCTTCCGCTATTGCACAAATGATCTCGTCTCCCAGAAGTTCCGCTGTGTATCCCCGGCCCCCCAGCGGATACCAGCACTGCACAACAATCCCTTTTTCCTGGATGAACGGCACTACTTCCTGCTCCTGGTAATAGGGATGTATCTCATTCTGCACCAGTGCAGGTGTGATCGTTACCTGCGGCAGGAACGAGGTCAATTCTTCGATATACCAGTTGGAGAGACCGAGTGAATGAATCTTTCCCTGCTCCACATACTTCTCCATAGCTTTGTACGCCTTCACATCGTTTGTTCCGGGATGGTGAAGCAGCATCATGTCGATATACCCAATGTCCAGTTTTTCCAGCGCCATGTCGATTGCTGCTTCCGGGTCATGAAACTGATTCGGATAAATCTTGGTGATCACAAAAATGTCCTCACGGGGAATGCCGTATTCCTCCATTCCTTTACGGACACCTTCCCCCACGGCCGCTTCGTTTCCATACATATATGCGGTATCGATCAGCCTTCCGCCGTTTGCCAGCAGTGCCATGACAGAACTGACACAGGCATCGTGATCGAGGGCGTAAGTACCGAGCCCCATGATCGGCATTCTGTACCCGCTGTTCAGCAGAACATCCCTGTTCTCAAAGTCAAAAACACCGGCCTTGCCGGAATCTGCCTGACTCACCATAGACTCTCCTCCATCGGGCTCCTCTGCCCATGCAATATTGAGCGCGCTCCGGCCTGCCGTATCCGGCGCCTGTTCCGCTGCCTGCCAGGCGGGCAGGCAGACCAAAGCAAGCGCAGCTGCCGTCAGGAGTGCCGCAAGTCGTCTTTTTCGGTTCATGGTCTGCCTCCTCCCCGACGCGGATTATTTCAGGTATGCCTCAAAGAAGCTCTGAAGCTTGTCAAAGGGGATCGCGTCCTTGCCGCCGCCGTCATACAGGTCCGTATGGGAAGCGCCGGGAATGATCAGAAGTTCCTTGTTGTCGGTGTACTTGCTGTCCTTCACCATATCAGCATAGGCGTCTTTGCCGAAATAACAGGAGTGTGCCTTGTCGCCGTGCATGATCAGGACTGCGGAACGGATCTCATTGGAGTATTGCAGGATCGGCTGATTGATAAAGGATTCGCATCCGATCACGTTCCAGCCGCCGTTGGAATTGAGGGACCGGGCATGGTAGCCCCGCGGGGTCTTGTAGTAGTCGTAGTAGTCCTTCACAAAGTAGGGCGCGTCTTCCGGCAGGGGATCGACGACACCCCCGCCGAGCGTGTATTCTCCGGCCGTCAGATCAGCCAGGCGCTGGGCGCACATGGCAGCTTTCTTCTGGTAGCGGGCCTCCTCGCTGTCCTCCGAGTCAAAGTACCCCTTGGCATTGACTCTCGTCATATCGTACATGGTCGAGACCACCGTCGCCTTGATGCGGGTGTCCAGCGCTGCGGTGTTCAGGGCCATGCCGCCCCATCCGCAGATGCCGATGATGCCGATACGGGCAGGATCAACTCTGTCGTTCAGGGAGAGGAAATCCACCGCAGCCATGAAGTCCTCGGTATTGATGTCCGGGGAGGCCATATAACGCACATTGCCGCCGCTCTCGCCGGTGAAGGACGGGTCAAAGGCAATCGTCAAACAGCCGCGCTCCGCCATGGTCTGCGCGTAAAGGCCGGCGCACTGTTCCTTGACCGCACCGAAGGGACCGCAGACGGCGATGGCCGGAAGTCTGCCCTCCGCGTTTTTCGGCACATACATGT
>CAMVIC010000035.1 GCA_947167435.1 uncultured Clostridia bacterium
TTATAACAAATTGGATTCAACTATTCAAGTGGGCACCGCCCTTTTCTCCGCTTTTTTCTTGACAGTCGCCCCCATTCCGGGTATCGTGTCCCCAGAACCGGAAGGAGTATTGCCATGATCTACAGCTTCGCGCCCATGGAGGGCGTCACAACCGCCGTCTACCGCAGGGTTCACGCCCGCTGTTTTCCGGGCGCAGACCGCTATTATGCCCCCTTCATCGCCCCCGACGGCAGCGGAATTTACCGGCTGGGCGCCCGGCGGGACGTTCTGCCCGAAAACAACCGGGACATCCCCCTGGTGCCCCAGCTGCTGTGCAGCCGCGCCGAGCCCTTTCTGGTCGTGGCCCGGGAGCTGCAGGAGATGGGCTATCGGGAAGTGAACCTGAACGTGGGCTGCCCCTCCGGTACGGTGGTGCCCAAGTACAAGGGTGCCGGGCTTCTGCAGGACCTGCGCCTTCTTGACCAGCTGCTGGAGGAGCTGTTCTCCCGCTGCCCGCTGCAGATCTCCGTCAAAACCCGCCTGGGCATGGAGAGCGCGGAGGAATTTCCCGCCGTGCTGGAGGTCTACAACCGCTATCCCATCCGGGAGCTGATCATCCACGCCCGGGACCGGGCCGGCATGTATCGCTCCCGGCCGGACCTGCCCGCCTTTGCCGCCGCATATGGGAAAAGCCGGGCGGAAGTGTGCTATAACGGCAACGTTTTTTCCGTATCGGACCGGGACCGGGTCTGCCGCGCCGCCCCGGGGCTTTCCCGCATCATGCTGGGCCGGGGCGCCGTATGCAACCCCGCTTTGTTTCGCGTTTTGCGCGGCGGCGAGGCCCTGGGTCGGGAGGAACTGCAGGATTTTCTGCAGCAGCTGGAGAGCGCCTATACCGCCTCCGGCCTGGGTGAAGGCTATACCCTGGGCCGTATGAAGGAGTGCTGGTATTATGTCAACCATATGTTCCCCGACTGCGAGTCCTCTCTCCGAAAAATCCGGAAGGCCCGGCACCTGACGGAGTACCGGGATGCGGTCCGGCTGCTTTTTTCTCTGCACGCGCCGGACCCGGATGCGGTTTTTCCGGGATAAAACGAAAAAAGCCCTTGACATCCCACGTTAGTTGTGTATAATTAAATTGTGCTTAATTTATATGACGTGTCGATTTCAAAAGGAGGCTTTCTCATGAACGTATATGATTTCACCGTAAAAACCCGCAAGGGTGAAGAGGTCAAACTGTCCGACTATCGGGGCAAGGTCCTGATGATCGTCAACACCGCCACCGGCTGCGGCTTTACGCCCCAGTACAAGGAGCTTCAGGCCATTTACGACGCCCACAAGGACGAGGGGCTGGAGATTCTGGACTTCCCCTGCAACCAGTTTGCCGACCAGGCCCCCGGCACCGACGAGAAGATTCACACCTTCTGCACCGGCCGCTTCGGCATCACCTTCCCCCAGTTTGCCAAGTGCGACGTCAACGGCGAAAACGCCATCCCCCTCTACCAGTGGCTGACCTCCAGCACCACCTTCGACGGCTTCAACGGCCCTGCCGGCCTGATGCTCTCGGGCGTTGTCAAGAAGATGGACAAGGATTACAAGAACAACGGCAACATCAAGTGGAACTTCACCAAGTTCCTGATCGACCGGGAGGGCAACATCGTGGAGCGCATCGAGCCCACCCTGGACATGAAAAAGGTGAAGGAGAAGGTCGAAGCCCTGCTTTGATTCTCTCTGAGCTTAACACGGCACAGCCTGCGAAATTGTGGGCTGTGCCGTTTTCTGTCTCCTTCTGCCCCGCAGAAGGCGGCTGCCGGTGCTTTGCCGCGCTGTGCCGGCGTGCATTTTTCCGTCCCGAAAAAGATTCGGGCAGCCGCCCGTCTTGACAAATTCAAGCTGTCATGCGATACTGTTTTTAAACCTGTTTCCCGATAAAAAGGCCCAATTTTGGAACATATCTGCACTATTTCGTACCGCGGTGCTGTGCTCCCCTCCGCGAACGATGGAGATAAAAACCATGAAGCATCGAAGCACTCTGTATGTCAGCTTTCTGTGTCTGCTGCCCGTTCTCCTGCTCTTTTCTTCCGGGAAGGTCTTCAGAAAAGACTTTTCTCAGCCCATGACGCTCATGGTATATATGACAGGCAGCGATCTGGAGAGCCAGGCCGGCTCCGCTTCCGCGGACCTGGCGGAAATGATGGAGGCGCTGCCGGCGGATGATTCCCTGCAGGTGCTGGTCATGGCGGCAGGCGCCGCCCGCTGGCAGGCGGACGTGGAGGCAGACGCCACCAACATCTACCGGCTGACGCGAAACGGTCTGTCGCTTGCCCTGGAGGGCGAAGACACCAGCATGGGCTCGCCCGATTCTCTTCTGCGTCTGCTTGAATACGGATACCGTCAGGGCACGCCTGGAAGCTTTGCGCTGATTCTGTGGGATCACGGCGCGGGTCCTCTGGAGGGACTCTGCTTTGACGAGCGGCATCTGATCGACGGGCGGATGGACGGCCTGAGCCTGCAGGAGCTTTCTCATGCTCTCGCATCCAGCCCCTTCGCCCGGGAAAAGCTGGCGTGGATCGGCTTTGACGCCTGCCTTATGGCCACAGTGGAGGTCGCCTGCTGCGTCGCTCCCTACGCCGAGTACATGATCGCCTCCCAGGAGCTGGAGCCTGCATCGGGGTGGAATTACCGCTTCCTCACCGCGTTGGCAGAGGACAGCTCCGGCGCTCATACCGGACAGCGTATTGTAGCTCACTACATGGAGGGACAGGCTCACAGCACAGGCAGCAGGACGCTCTCCTGTGTGGACCTTTCCGCCGCAGAGCAGCTCGCGGACACCCTGTCTCCGCTGTTTGCCTCCCTGGAGGTCACCCGCTCGTCCTATGCCGCCTGTGCCGCAGCACGGGTGAACACCAAGGGCATCGGTTACGCTTCCTCCTGCGAATACGACCTGGTGGACCTGGCAGATCTGCTGCGGGAATATGAGGCCGCGGGTCTGTTCGACGCGGAAGAGGCCCTTGCCGCCTTTGACCGTGCCGTTGTATGCAACGGGAGCAACGGCGAATACCGCAACGGGCTGAGCATCTATTATCCCTTTTACAACAAGCGGCAGTACGTGACGCCCTGGGGAAGTCTCGCGGCGGAGCTGAGCCCCATAGAGGGCTATCAGAGCTTTCTGGACAAAAGCTGCGCCATCTGGCTCGGTGACCCGATCGCGAGCTGGAAAAACAGCCGCGCGGAGTTTGGCGGGACAATCGGCGGGCAGAACAGCTTTACTCTTACGCTCAGCGACGCACAGCTGGCCCAGCTTGCGGGTGCCCGGCTGACGGTGGTTGAGGAGACTCTCCCGGGTGAATACAGTTTCGTCTATACCAGCGATGATTACAGCCTGCAGGCCGACAACACGCTTGCCTTCTCCTATGACAACACCGCGCTGTACGCGGTGGACGCCGAGGGCAGCCCCCTCTCCGGCGCCATCTCCTACCGGATTGTGGAGGATGCCATCGTACTCAACGCCCTCCTGCGCCGGCAGGACGAGTCCTCCGGCCAGACGGAGATGGTCGCGGCCTTTCTCTACTGCAAAGAGGGGGCGGATGCCCGCTGGCTGCCGGCGGAGATTACGGTGCTGGGCGGTGACCTGCGCCTTGCCGGCAAGGCGGAGCTCATTCCGGAGGACTGGGACAGCATCGAGTTTGACAACCTGGGGCACGCCCCGACCCAAGACGAGTTGGGGCGGACCGCAGCCTTTGACGCATGGAAACTTACGGACAGCATCGCAGGCTATGAAGTCAGGTGCTCGGACCTGGCCGGGCTTTCGTTTCTGGCACTCCCGGACGGCGGACAGCGTTACGCACTGATTGAACTGACCGACTACCAGAACAACAGCGTCTGCAGCAGTGCCGTGGAGATTCCGAATCCGAACATCTATACCATACGGCGTCAGCCGCTGCCCCTGATCGACAGCGATCTGCTTCGCCTGACGCTGCTGGAGCTCCGCGCGTCGGCAGACGGAACGCCGGAGCTTGTGGGTGTTTTTGAGGCAGAAAACCGGACGGACCGGCAGCTTACGGTACGCCTCAGCGACTACTGCCTGGATGAACAGGAGATCTGCCGCAACACCTTTGGCGGCTCGGTCCGCGTCGAGGCACATTCGTGCGCCCGCTTCAGCCCGGTGATTCCGGACGACGTGCTGAAAGGCATCCCCTTAGGCCTTGTGGAGAATCTGGGCTTTCGCGTCAGCGTCCTGGACGGCGACACGGAGCTGCTGCTTGACAGGGTGCAGGTACCGGTCAACCTGGACCTGCGGGCGGTCTTCTCCTTTCAGTAAACGCTGATTCATACAGTTGTCGAGCTGAGCCTGCCTGCCGCTTCCTTTCAAAAGAAGATCCGCCTGTTCGGCGTAAATTTATATAACGGAGGGAGACCAAATGAAAAAACAAATCACATTGGTGGCGCTGCTGCTGGCGCTTACGCTGCTGCTTTCCCCGGGCATCTGCAGTGCCTCGGCGGAGGCGCACACGGCTTTCGGAACCGGCTCTGTTGACACGGGTTCCGACGAATCCGCTGCGCCGCAGGAGGCGCCCGCTGCCGCGGGAGAAGCCCCTGAGAGCCTGCTCTCATCAGAGCCCTATATGCCGGAGGGTCTTGAAAAGTCGGTCATCGGTCTGGACGACCGGATCACTGTCGTTCCCAGCCAGTATCCTTATTCCTGCATCGCCTTGTTGGATGTGGAAGCAGAGTGCGGATGCACATGGACTGCATCCGGCTTTATGGTTTCAAGGTACGGCCTTATGACATGCTCCCATGCACTGTACTGTGATGATCATCATAAGCCCGCAGAATATATTGATTTTTACTTCGGGTACCGTTCTTTAAAGGACTATTACTATCGATATGACGGCAGATTCACATTCTGGTGGGGCGACAGGACACAAAGCGATTTCCAGTTCGACAATGACTATGGATATGTACTGTTCCAGACGCCGGTGGGCGATACGACCGGCTGGCTGGGCACACAAGTACTCAGCGACGGGGAGGCAAAGAACGGGGTATACTACAACGCGGGCTACTGTGACGGTGTGATCAAAACCTCCTCGGGAAATATGGAGGTATACAACACCAAAGTCTTTAAGCACTATCTGGATACGGAGGGCGGTTACAGCGGCAGTCCGATCTTCACCGCCGATTACTATGCCGTTGCCATCAACGTCGGACACAATTCCAACAATTATAACATTGCTCGCCGGATCGACAGCAATCTGATCGAGCGGATGTCGATGAACGGTCTGTTCGGCTGACGGGATGCCCAGGCGTTTTTGAGGCAGGAAGCCGTGCGGACAGGCAGTGTGCAGATGCCGGTTCCCGTCCTGAGTCTGCCTGCCGCTTCCTTTCAAAAGAAACGCCGCCTGTTCGGCATATATATGAAGCCAGGGAGACCATATGAAAAAACCTATCCCATTGATGGCGCTGCTGGCACTCACGCTGCTGCTTCCCCCGCGTGTCTGCAGTGCCTCGGCGGAGGCACAGACGGCTTCCGGAACCGACTCTGTCGTCATAGGCTCTGACGGTTCAGCCACTGTACTGCAGGATCTGCCCGCTGCACTCTCATGACCGCTTCGCACGCGCTTTTCTGCTTTGAACATCAAAAGACTACCAAAAATGTCGACTACAGTTTCGGCTATCGCTCTTCGAAAGACTATTTGTATCACTTCAACGCCGGAGGCTGCACCTGGTGGTGGGGTGAACGGAAGACTGACACTGAATTTGACGAGGATTATGCCTATGTCAAGCTCTCCGAGCCTGTGGGCGATGTGACCGGTTGGTTGGGATGCTGTGTGCTCAGCGATGCGGATGCAAGCAGTGAAACCTTCTATAACGCTGGCTACCGCGGCGGTCTGATCATGGCCTCCATGGGAGACCTGTCCCCTGTCAGCGACAAACTGTTTTATCACTATATGGATACCGAAGCCGGCTACAGCGGCGGTCCGGTTTACGACGTGGACGGCTATGCTGTGGGAATCAACGTGGCGGAAAATCCAGGGGCAGGATACAATCTCGCCCGCCGGATTACCGGAGGTATTCTGGATCATATGCGGAGCAACGGTCTGTTTTGATTCTGCCGAGGCCCGGGAACCCTGAACAAAGGGTTCCCGGGCTTTTTTGCGCCTTTGCCCGCCCGCTTTCATTTACATATTATAATTTACATATTTTACTTTACATATATTAATATACTTAATATTCTTTCCGTAATATTATATACATAATTTAATATACGTAATATTTTTTACATAATTGTTCCGAGTCCCGATCCGGGAACAAAAAAAGCCCCGCCGAAGCGGGGTTTACGCAAAAGCCGCGGTCCGATTCCGGGCCGCGGCTTTGGGCTTTATCAGATTTCGTACTTCTGCGTGTACTCCTCATAGAGGGAATCGAAGTTGTGGGAATGCAGCTCCTTCAGATTGATCACATAGCTGTGGGTGTCGTACTCATCGGCATGCAGCTCGATCATGGCGATGGCCAGATTGGAGCAGTGGTCGGCCACACGCTCGAAGTTTGTGAGCAGGTCGTTGAAGACGAAGCCGCCGGTCAGGGAGCACTCCCCTCTCTGCAGCCGGTCCACATGGCGCATTTTCATCTCGTCGCAGAGGATGTCGATGCGCTCCTCCAGCGGCTCCACCCGATAGGCCCGGTCCAGGTCCTCCTCGATGAAGCAGTCCACCGCCAGGTTCAGAATCTCCTTCAGCGCCCCGGTCAGCACTTCCAGCTCCTTGCCGGCCTCGCCGCTGAACTGCAGCTTCTTCTCGTGCACCTCCCGGGCCACCTCGGCGATGTTCATGGCGTGGTCGCCGATTCGCTCGAAGTCGGAGAGGGTGTGCAGATACTTGGATACGCTCTCGTTCTGCTGCTTGTTCAGCTCGTGGGTGTTCAGCTTGACCAGATAGGTGCCCAGCTTGTCCTCATAGCGGTCGATCAGGTCTTCGGTCTGCTCCACCTTATGCAGGGTCTCCTCCTTGTAAGTGTCCAGCAAGCCCATGGCGCGCAGCAGATTCTCCCGGGCGGTGCGGGCCATGGAGTTGACGGTCAGGCGGCTCTGCTCCACGGCCAGGGCCGGGTGCTGCAGAAAGCGCTCGCCCAGCCGGCCCGGCTCGGCGTAGGCGGGTTTCTCCTCCTCGCTCTCGGTGACCAGGGGATTGACCAGCTTTGCCAGCAGCCCGGGGAAGGGCGCCAGCACCAACGCCGTCGCCACGCGGAAGATGGTGTTCACCGCGGCGACCGAGACCGGATTCACCACCCAGCCGTCCAGGCCGAAGTGGAAAATTCCGTTCAGAAGATAGTAGAGGGTGCCGAAGATGATCACGCCCAGGATCTCGATCACCAGATAGGAGAAGGCGGCCCGGCGTCCGTCGGCCTTGGCGCCCAGGGAAGAGAGCAGCACGGGCACGGAGGAGCCGATGGCGATACCCAGAATCAGCGGATAGGCGGTGGCAAAGGTGACGGCGCCGGTCAGAGACAGCGCCTGCAGAATACCCACGGCGGCAGAGGCGCTCTGCAGCACGGCGGTGAAGGCAGCGCCCACCAGAATGCCCAGCAGGGGGTGGGAGAAGGAGGTAAGCAGATTGATAAACTGGGGGTCGCTGCGCAGGGGGGCCACCGCGCCGCTCATGGTCTGCATGCCGAACATCAGCACCGCAAAGCCCAGCATGATATCCCCAACGTGGTGGTGCGCCTGCTTTTTGGAGAACATGCGCAGGACAATGCCGATCACGGCCACCAGGGCCGACAGGGTGGAGGTGGACAGCAGAGAGGCCCAGCCGCTCTCGCCGCCCAGGCTGGACATGGCGATAATCCAGCCGGTGATGCTGGTGCCCACCAGGGCGCCGTGAATGACGGAGATGGCCTGGTCCAGCTTCATCATGCCGGAGTTCACAAAGCCCACCACCATCACCGAAGTGGCGGAGGAGGACTGGATCACGGCCGTCACGCCTGCACCCAGCAGCGTCCCGCGCAGCGGGGTTCCCGAAAGCCGGTAAAGCACCAGCTCCATCCGGTTGCCGGCGACCTTTTTCAGCCCGTCTCCCATCAGGCTCATGCCGAAGAGGAAGAGGGCGATGCCGCCCAGCAGCGTGATAATATTCGCAATTGACAAAAATCTTCAACTCCTGTTTTCTGATCTTTTCATGCCATTGTATTTTACCATAGTCTGCCCGTTTCAGCAATTGTGGAAGCCGCTAAGTTTTTGGGGGATGCCGCAACCGCTTTCCGGCCGTTATTCCCAATTGCATTTTGTTTTCCTCCGGGGTAGAATGGCCCCGGTGATGCTATGCAGATACAGGTTTTATACGAAGATCAGGCGCTTCTGGTCTGCCTCAAGCCCGCCTGCGTCTCTTCCGAGGAGCCGGGGCTGCCGGAGCTGCTGCGCGCCTCTGGAGCGCGGGAGACCGTTCTCTGTGTCCACCGGCTGGATCTGGCCGCGGCAGGCGTCATGGTCTATGCCAGGACGAAGGAGGCCGCAGCCGCGCTCTCCCGTCAGATCGGCGACGGGCGCTTTTCCAAGGGCTATCTGGCCGTGGTCCAGGGGCGCAGCGAAGACAGGGCCCTGCTGCGGGACCTGCTTTTCCGGGACGCGGCGAAGAACAAGTCCTATGTGGTCAGACGGCCGCGCAAAGGGGTGCGGGAGGCGGAGCTTCAATATGAGACGCTTGCGCGAAGCGGGGAGCTGAGCCTTGTGCGCATCCGGCTGAAAACCGGCCGGACCCACCAGATCCGCGTGCAGTTTGCCTCCCGGGGCCTGCCCCTGGCGGGAGACCGGAAATACGGCAGCAGCCTCAGAGACTGCGGCCTGGCCCTCTGGTCGGAGGAACTGCGCTTTCTCCACCCGACCACCGGGGAGCCGCTGCGCTTTTCCGCCCCGCCGCCGCAGCTTTTTCCCTGGACGGTCTTCGCTGCGGATCTCGCAGACGGGCAGATCGAATAATGCCTGCCGCTCCCACCCGGCAAAGCCCTTGCCTTTCCCGACAACAAAACGCCTCCGGACGCAAGGTCCGGAGGTGTTTCAGCTTGCAGCCAATCCTTTATAAAACTGTTTTTGCCGTAGCTTTGCCACGGCAAAAACACCCTGAGGCGGCTGCAAAGCGCCGCCCTCGCGCCGACCAACGAGGCGTCAGCTGAGGCGATGGAGCGCGAGTAACTCAAATGAAAGCCCAGCGGAGCGGGTTTCATTTGAGAGGGTGTCGATCTTGTCGACACCCTCAAAACGCCTCCGGACGCAGTGTCCGGAGGCGTTTTGAAAAGCTGATTTAGATCAGCCGACGGATTTTTCCAGCCAGGCGGTGACCTTGCCCAGGTCCAGGTCAAGACCGCCGGAGATCAGAGACGCAGACTCCGTCAGCGTCAGCTGCTTCAGCCGCTCGTAGTTGCTCATGCCTGCCGTGGTGGCAGGGCCCATGTTTCTGCCTTCGATATATCCGCACTCATAGCACATGTAAAGGTCGATTTTCCGATGACCGTCCAGGGTCATCTCCGCGCCGCAGCGAGGGCACTTCATACACAATTCCTCCCGTTAACCGGCATCCGCGCGCCGTTGATCGTTAAGCATTTAACTTACAATACAATCCTAGCACCGCGTTATCCGTTTGTCAATAGCCGGGCTTCCGTTTTTCCCCTTTTTCCGCCCGTCTCTGGACAATCCGCCGCTCCGGTATTACAATAACCACATCATGAAAAAAGGAGTATTCGTATGCGATATTGGGAAGTGATCGTCGACACGCCGCCGGAGGAACTGGACAGGCGCTGCGAGGAGATGAGCGCCATGGGCGTGGACGGCTTCGTGATTGAAAACGAGGCGGATTTTCAGGATTTCCTGGAGCACAACCACCAGTATTGGGACTATGTGGACCGGGAACTGGAAGAGCGCTTTGCGGGCGTCAGCCGCATCAAGTGCTACCTGACCGACGACGAGGCCGGGCAGGACAGTCTGCGCCGGATCCGCGCCGCCTACGGAGAGGTCAGCGTAAAGCCGGTAGAGGACAGCGACTGGGAAAACAACTGGCGGGAATACTATAAGCCCATTGAGGTGGGCGAGCGCCTTGTGGTGGTGCCGGAATGGGAAGACGTGCCGGAGGACGGCCGTACTCCCCTGCGGCTGGACCCGGGTCTGATCTTCGGCACCGGCAGCCACCCCACCACCCGCATGTGCCTGGCGGAGCTCGAGAGTTATGTAAACTCTGAGGCAGAAGTGCTGGACCTAGGCTGCGGCAGCGGCATTCTGGGCATCGGCGCACTGGTGCTGGGGGCGAAGCGGTGTCTTGGCTGCGACATCGACCCCAAGGCGCCGGACGTGGTCCGCTCCAACGGGGCGCTGAACGGCATCGGGCCGGACCGGCTGCAGGCCTGCGCCGGTGACATCCTCAGCGACGCAGGGCTCCGCCGCTCCTTCGGCAGCGGCTACGATCTGGTGCTGGCCAACATCGTATCCGACGTGATCATCCCGCTTTCCAATTATGTAAAATATTTTATGTCAACTAGCGGGGTGTTTATCTGCTCCGGCATCATCGACGGCCGACAGGACGAGGTCCGTGCCGCGCTGGAGCGGGCCGGGCTTCGCATCGTGAATCATCGCTGCGAGGAGGAATGGCACTGCTTTACCGCCGTGCGGGCGTGACAGTTTTCAGTTTTGAGTTTTCAGCCTGCAACAACTCAGAACGGATTGTCACACCGACGCAAGAAGTGAAAAAACTGCCTATTTTACGCCTCACTGCAGCGGTAGGCATTCACCCTCGGTCACGCCGCCCTCGCCGAATGCATCCACTGCGGCATAATATGTCTGTCCAGCGTTGAGCATGGTGAGCAGCACCTCGGCCTGCCCGCAGACCATGTGGCTGCTGTACAGCTTATCCGGGGCAATGCCGTAACGGACATTATATCCGGTGGCACGGTCGACGGCTTTCCAGCTGAGCTTTGCGGTCAGTGCGTCGGGTCTCTCAACATCAAATGCTTTGACGGCTTCGGGCGCAGGCTCATTGCCAAGCCCGAACACGCGCAGGCCGGAGAGCGCAAAGGGCTCGTCGTAAGGCAGCTTCTCAGCTGTGACACGCACATAGCGCAGCTTTAGTCCGTCCAGCTCGATATAGTCATGGGGAAGATTTGTTTCGGCACCGCGTTTGTCAGCGAGGGAAAACCACGCGCTGCCGTCTGCACTGCCCTCGAGCAGATACCGAGTGCGGAGCGTGGGATCGGGGTCGATGTAGCGATTGGAGGTGTAGACGTTGGAGCGCAGAGATTTGTCCACCTCCAGCAT
>CAMVIC010000036.1 GCA_947167435.1 uncultured Clostridia bacterium
GTGATGTCGGTTGCGGACCGCATGCACATCGAACCCGATGAGGTCACCCCCATGGACGATTCCATCCTGGCAGGCGTGGGCAACGCGGTCTCCTTCGTCTTCAAGCCTCTGGGCTTTGGTTCCTGGCGGCCTACGGTGGCCACGGTCACGGGCCTGGTGGCCAAGGAGGAAGTGGTCAGCACCTTCGGCGTCCTGTACAACTATGACGACGCAGACGGCGAAGAAGAACTGGAGGAGAACGGCGATCAGATCTGGGACAACGTCGCCGCGGACTTCGGCGCTTTTTCCGGCGGTCATGGAATGCTGGCGGCCTTCGCCTTCATGCTCTTCAATCTCCTGTGCGCCCCCTGCTTCGCGGCCATGGGTGCCATCAAGCGGGAAATGAACAACCCCAAGTGGACGCTGTTCGCCATCGGCTATATGTGTGTCTTTGCCTACGTCGTTTCTCTGATCGTCTATCAGGTCGGTAAGATTTTCGTCGGCGGCGTGAATGTCTTTGGGCTGATCGTGGCGCTGATCCTGCTGGCCCTGCTGTGCTGGCAGCTCTTCAAGCCCTACAAGGAATCCACCAAGCTGACCCAGAAGGTGCGCGTGTAAGGACAGCGCAGCTGTCCCCGCCGCCCTCAAAACCGGAAAGGAGCTGATGCGTTATGTTAACCTGGCTGCAATCAAATCTGGCGTCCCTGATCGTCGGATTCGTCCTTCTGCTCATCGTTTGCCTGATCGTCCGACGATTGATCCTGGACAGAAAAGCCGGCAAACATATCTGCGGCGGCTCCTGCGGCTCCTGCGGGGGCGGCTGCGGCGGCTGCCCCATGCAGGGGAAATGTCACAGCAAATAATCCGAAACGGATCCACGGGAGCGCCTGTGGATCCGTTTGCGCTTTCAAAGAAAGGAACGAAGTATGTCTGAAATTCTGAATTTCAACGATGTTTCCCGTGTCTACACCGCGGGCGACCATGAGCTGCGGGCACTGGATCACATCGATCTGTCCCTTCCCTCCGGAAAATTCATTGTGGTGCTGGGCCCCTCCGGTGCGGGCAAGAGCACCCTGCTGAATCTGATCGGCGGGCTGGACAGCCCCACCGAGGGCCGCATCACCGTGGACGGCCGGGACATCTCCAAGCTGAGCAACGACCAGCTGGCGGAGTACCGGGCCCAGACTGTGGGCTTTGTCTTCCAGAATTACAATCTGATCCCCACCCTGACGGTCTACGAGAACGTGGCCCTGGTGCGGGAGATCGTGAAAAATGCCCTGCCTGCGGAGGAGATGCTGGCTGCGGTGGGTCTGGCGGATCATCTGAAAAACTTCCCGGCGGAGCTCTCCGGCGGCGAGCAGCAGCGGGTGTCCATCGCCCGGGCTCTGGCCAAGAACCCCAAGATCCTCCTGTGCGACGAGCCCACCGGCGCCCTGGACAGCGAGACCGGCGTGGTGGTGCTGAAGCTGCTGCTGAAAATGGCCCGGGAGCGGGGCAAGACCATCGTGATCGTCACCCACAACCAGAACATCGCCAAGATGGCGGACGTGATCGTCCGGGTCAAGAGCGGCCATATCCGCAGCATGGAGACTCAGGAGCATCCGCTGTCCGCGGAAGAAGTGGAGTGGTAGTATGCTCAGAAGAAAGCTGTTTCGCACCATGGGGCGCTACAAGGCCCAATTCATCTCCATGGTGATCATGGTGGCCCTGGGCATGGGCGTCTTCCTGGGCTTCCAGATGGAGTGGTACACCCTGGACCGGACCTCCGCCCAGACCTACGAGGCCACAGGCTTTGCCGACTTCCGCGTCCTCTCCGACGCCCTGTTCACCCGGGAGGAGCTGGAGGCCGTGGCGGCCATCCCCGACGTCACCGACGCCGCCCGCTTTTTGAAGGTCAACGTGGCGGTGAAGGGGGACACGGATCTGCTGGGCCTCAGCGTCACCTCCAACCCCAAGGTCTCCGGCATCTACGTTAGCTCCGGCGAGGCCTATGACCCCGAGGCGAAGGGCTTCTGGCTCTCCGATCAGTACGCCGCCAAGAACGGCGTCCGCCTGGGGGACGAGCTGAGCCTGATCTACGCCGCCCCCTTCGGCACGGTGGAGCTCACGGCTCCGGTGCTGGGCCTTGCCAAGGCCTCGGAGTATATGATCTGCATCCAGGACGGCACCCAGCTCATGCCGGACTACAACAGCTACGGCTTCGTCTACACCTCTCCGGCCATGCTGGAGGAGGCCATGGGCATGGAGCTCTACACCCAGCTCAATCTGATCTCCGAGCTGTCCAAGGAGGAGATCGTCCCGCTGATCGACCGGGCCCTGGGCCGTACCAGTCTGGTGCTGTCCAAGGACGAGGTGGTCTCCTGGTCGGAGACCCAGGGGGAGATCAACGAGGGCGTCACCATGGGCTCCATTTTGCCGGTGCTCTTCCTGGCCATCGCCATTTTGACCATGGTCACCACCATGCACCGCATCACCGCCTCCGAGAAGACCCAGATCGGCCTGCTGAAATCCCTGGGCTTCACGGATTGCCGCATCCTCCGGCACTATTCCGCCTACGGCCTTGCCATCGGCATCGCGGGCTCCGTCCTGGGGGTGGGCATCGGCTATCTGCTGGCCTGGTACATCATGAACCCCGACGGGGCCATGGGGACCTACGTGGACCTGATCGACTGGACGCTGTACGTGCCCGGCTTCTGCTGGATCGTGCTGGCGGCAGTGATCGCGTTCCTGACGCTGATCAGCTTCCTGTCGGTGAAATCCATGCTCCGGGGCAGCGCCGCCGACGCCCTGCGGCCCTATTCCCCCAAGCGGATCCGGGCCTCGGCCCTGGAAAAGACGGGCTTCTGGAAGCGGATGCGCTTCAGCGGCCGCTGGAACCTGCGGGACAGCCTGCGGCATAAGTCCAGGACCGGCATGACCCTCTTCGGCATCGTGGGCTGCATGATCCTGCTGGTGGGAGCGCTGGGCATGAACGACACCGCCCGCAGCTTCGTCACCGTGTTCTACGACGAGGCCACGGCCTATGAGAGCAAGCTGAACCTGTCTGCCGACGAGAACGGCAACGAGGCCGCCCTGGCCCTGGCGGAGGAGCGGGAGGGCGACTGGGCCGCCGTGTCCAGCGTCCAGGTGGGGGACGCCCCGGTGGGGCTGGAGATCTACCACGTGCCCCACGGCCTGATCCACTTTATCGCAAAGGATATGTCCGAGGTGACCCTGGCTCCGGAGGGGGTCTATATCTGCGACCGCATCGCCCGGGATAACGGCCTGGCCCCCGGGGACAAGATTCGCTTCTCCCCCTACGGCTCCAGCGAGACCTACGAGGCCACCGTGCAGGGGATCCTGCGCTCCCTGTCCGAGTCCGTGATCCTCTCCGACGAGGCCGCCGACCGGATCGGCATTCCCTATACCGTCAACACCGTCTACACCCGGCAGACCGGCATCGAGGCCGGCGGGATCATCTCCAGCGTCCAGAGCAAGCAGAGCATTCTGGACTCCTTCGACAAGTTCATGGAGCTGATGAACGCCATGATCTTCCTGCTGGCGGTGGCCGCCGTGGTGCTGGGGCTGGTGGTGCTCTACAACCTGGGCGTTATGAGCTACACCGAGCGCTACCGGGAGATGGCGACCCTCAAGGTGGTGGGCTTCCGGGATCGGCAGATCGGCCGCATTCTCATCGGACAGAACCTGTGGCTGACGGTGCTGGGCGTGCTCATCGGCCTGCCCGCCGGGGTGGGGGTGCTGAAATACCTGCTGACCGCCCTGGCCTCGGAGTATGAAATGAAGCTCACCCTGGGGCCCCTCACCTATGGGATCTCCATCGGCCTCACCTTCGGCGTCAGCCTGCTGGTGGGCTGGATGATCGCCCGCAAGACCCGGCGCATCGACATGGTGGAGGCGCTCAAGGGCGTAGATTAAAAAACCAAGCGCATTCCCGGGAAAACAAGGAAAGTCTGACAGAAAGAAAAATGGAGGTAGTATTATGTTAACCGGAAAACTTGCAATGTTCGCTTTTGGCACCCTCTTTGGCTCCGCCGGCTTCAAGATCCTGGCAAGCCGGGACGCCCGGAAGGTCTACACCCACGCCACCGCGGCGGCCCTGCGCTGCAAGAAGGAAGTCATGCGGAACGTGGATGAGATTCAGGCGGCCTGCGCCGACATCCTGGCCGACGCCAAGGAGATCAACGCCCAGCGGGAGGCCGCCGAGGCTCCCGTCTACATCGAGGACGGCACTGAGGAAGCGACCGAGGTATGAGATTTCAGATTCTGCACCGTTCCCCCGGCAGACTCCGCCTGCGGGCCTGCGTAAGCCCCATGGAGCCGGAGCAGGCGGATCTGCTGGAGGCCTGGCTGCTGACCCAGCCGGAGGTGGATCGGGTCAGCGTGCAGGAGGGCATCTGCTCCGTGACCGTGATCTACCACGGCCCCGTGGAGCCTGTCACCGCCCGGCTGGCTGCCTTTACCTATGAGCGGGCTGCCGCCGAGCTGCCGCCCCTGCACCACAGCAGCCGGGCCATGAACCGGGAATACAAGGAGAAGCTGGTGGACATGGTGCTGCGCCACTATCTGAAAAAGTGGTTCCTGCCCGCCCAGCTTCGGATCGCCCTGGGGATCTGCCAGTCCGCGCCCCGGATCCTCCGGGCGCTGCGGATCCTGCTGTCCGGGCGGCTGACCGTGGACGTGCTGGACGGCGTCGCCATCGGCGTGTCCCAGCTCACGGGGGACTTCGGCACTGCCGCCTCCGTGTCGTTCCTGCTCCGCCTGGGGGAGACCCTGGAGGAGTGGACCCACAAGCGTTCGGTGGACGATCTGGCCCGCAGCATGGCCCTGCAGGTGGACACCGTCTGGAAGCTGGACGCCGATGGCCGCCAGACCCTGGTTCCCCTGGAGAAGGTCGCCCCCGGCGACTGCCTGATGGTGCACACGGGCCACGTCCTGCCCCTGGACGGCATCCTGGAGAGCGGCGACGTGATGCTCAACCAGGCCTCCCTCACCGGCGAATCCGTCCCCGTGGCCAAGCGGCCCGGCGCTGCGGTCTACGCGGGCTCCGTGGTGGAGGAGGGCAACTGCGTCCTCCGGGTCGCCGGCTCCGTGGGCGAGAACCGCTACGACCGCATCGTGAAAATGATCGAGGACTCCGAACGGCTGAAATCCGGGGTGGAGCGGCAGGCCGCCAATCTGGCGGATCGGCTGGTGCCCTGGTGCCTGGGAGGCAGTCTGGTGACCTGGCTGCTGACCCGGAACGTGGCCCGGGCGGTGTCGGTGCTGATGGTGGACTTCTCCTGCGCCCTCAAGCTGTCCATGCCCCTGAGCGTGCTCTCCGCCATGGGGGAGGCCGGAAACCGGAAGATCACCGTCAAGGGCGGCAAGTTCCTGGAGCGGATCAGCGAGGCGGACACCGTCATCTTCGACAAGACCGGCACCCTCACCAAGGCCTGCCCCACGGTTTTGCGTGTGGTGCCGTTCCACGGGCAGGACGCCGCGGAGATGCTGCGGCTGGCCGCCTGCCTGGAGGAGCACTTCCCCCATTCCGTGGCCAACGCCGTGGTGCGGGCCGCCCACGAGCGGGGCCTGGATCACGAGGAAATGCACTCTGACGTGGAATACGTGGTGGCCCACGGCATTGCCACCCGGGTCGACGGCAAGCGCACCGTGATCGGCAGCCGCCACTTCGTCTTCGAGGACGAGGGCGTTACCATTCTGCCCGCGGATCAGCCGGCCTTTGACGCCCTGGATCAAGCCAACTCCTGGCTCTTCCTGGCGGTGGACGGGATACTCTCCGCAGCCATCGGCATTCTCGACCCGCTGCGGCCCGAGGCAGGGGAGACCCTGGCTGCTCTCCACGCCGCCGGGATCGGAAAGACGGTAATGCTCACCGGCGACAATCAGAACACTGCCGCAGCCATCGCAGAGCTGCTGGGCGTGGACGCCTTCCGGGCGGAGGTTTTGCCCGAGGACAAGGCGGGCTTCATCCGGAGCGAGCAGGCTGCAGGCAGGACCGTGGTGATGATCGGCGACGGCATCAACGACACCCCGGCCCTGTCCCTGGCGGACGTGGGCATTGCCGTGGGCAGCGGAGCTACCATCGCCCGGGAGGTGGCCGACGTGGTGATCGCCGCAGAGGATCTGCGGGAGCTGGTCTACCTCAAGCGTCTCTCCGACGCCCTGATGCGCCGCATCCGGCAAAACTACCACTTTGTAATGGGCTTCAACGGCGGGCTGATCCTGCTGGGGGCTCTGGGGGTCCTGCCCCCGGCTGTGAGCGCCCTGCTGCATAACAGCTCCACCCTGCTGCTGAGCCTGCGAAGTCTGACGAATCTGTTGGGGGAGAACCATGATCAAAACAACGGTAAAAATTGACGGCATGATGTGCGCCATGTGCGAGGCCCATATCTGCGAGACCATACGAAAAGCCGTCCCCGACGCCAAAAAGGTCTCCGCCTCCAAGGGAAAAAAGGAGGCCGGCTTTCTGACGGAAGCCCCGGTGGATCCCGAGGCTCTGAAGGCCGCCATCGACGCCACGGGCTATACCTGCCTGGGCGTGGAATCCGCGCCCTATGAAAAGAAAGGCTGGTTCGGAAAGCCATGAAAACGGCGCTGATCGGCCTGCTGATCCCCTTTTTGGGGACTGCCCTGGGCTCTGCCTGCGTGTTCTGTATGCGAAAGGCGCTCAGCCAGACGGTGCAGAAGGCCCTCAGCGGCTTCGCGGCGGGGGTCATGGTGGCGGCCTCCGTCTGGAGTCTGCTGATCCCGGCCATGGAGCAGGCCTCGTCCATGGAACGCTGGGCCTTTCTGCCCGCCTTCCTGGGCTTCTGGCTGGGCACCGTCTTCCTGCTGGCGCTGGATCATGTGATTCCCCACCTGCACCGGAACGCCAAGGCCGCCGAGGGCCCCAGAAGCAAGCTGGCCCGCA
Organism: uncultured Clostridia bacterium; assembly: GCA_947167435.1. Next base: position 6,890 of record CAMVIC010000036.1, read on the forward strand.
CTACCATGATGGTGCTGGCAGTGACCCTCCACAATATCCCCGAGGGGATGGCGGTGGGCGTGGTCTACGCCGGGCTGGTGTCCGGCTCCGGGGAGATCACGGCGGGGGCCGCCCTGGCCCTGGCTCTGGGCATCGCCATCCAGAACTTCCCCGAGGGGGCCATCATCTCCATGCCCCTCCACGCGGAGGGGGCGGGGAAGGGCAGAGCCTTCCTGTACGGCGTCTTCTCCGGCGTGGTGGAGCCGATCTTCGGCATCGTGACCGTGCTGGCGGCGGGCCTGATCGTGCCTGCCATGCCCTATCTGCTGAGCTTCGCCGCCGGCGCTATGCTGTACGTGGTGGTGGAGGAGCTGATCCCGGATATGGCAGCAGGGGAGCACTCCCACGTGGGCGTCCTCCTCTTCGTCCTGGGCTTCAGTCTGATGATGGCCCTGGACGTGGCGCTGGGATAGGGAATGCAAAATGCATAATGCATAATTCAGGGAACAGGGAACAGGGAACGGGGTGCGTAGGGACGGCACTCTGCCGTCCGTGTTCCCCGCACGAAAGCACTCATCTGTAGCGCGGGCTATTAGCCCGCCTTTCCCCTGCACGAAGAATTTTTAATGAATACTGAAAACTTAATAACCGAATAATGAATAATGTCGGATTTTTTCAAATCGCGATTTGAAAAACACAATCATTTTCGAGGTGTCGCGACCGACAATTATTCACTATTACCTCTTATGTATTCTCTATTATCTTTTTCCAACCTGGAGAAAGCGGACGGCAGAGTGCCGTCCCTACGCACGCGGAACTGATGCCCTGGACGTGGCGCTGGGATAGACCATACACCCCCGCAATTACGCGGGGCTATCAAAAAACACACAGGTTAGTAAATGCTAACTTATAATAGCAATAGAAGGAGACAAGAACCCATGAAAAAGAAAGCACTTTCCCTGATACTCGCATCCCTGCTTCTGTTTGGCGCGCTGAGCGGCTGCGGAAGCACGGAACCGAAAACCACCACCGGCAGCGTAGTCACGGAGGCAAAAACCGAAGCCACCGCAAAGCCTGCCGATACGACCCAGGCAAGCACCGAGGCAGATGTACGCTTCGCGGGCGGCGCGGGAACCGCGGAGGATCCGTGGCAGATCGCGACGGCGGAACAGCTTGACCGCGTCCGGGAGGATCTGACCGCGCATTACGTGCTGGCGGCGGACATCGACCTTTCCGGCTATGAGAACTGGAGCCCCATCGGCGCGTTCCAGTCGAAGTCCGACGCGCCGGAGGACGCGGAGGTTCCCCATCCCGATTACGCGTTTACCGGCAGCTTCGACGGCGCGGGGCATACGATCTCCAATCTGACGATTACCGGGGAAGCGCCCATGGGCATGGGGCTTTTCGGCTGTGCGGCCGGGACGGAGAACGGCGCAGCGTTTATCGGCCATTTTACGCTGAAAAATGTGACGGCCTCCGGTATGTACCTGGTCGGCGGCGCGGTGGGTCTGCAGTTTATGAACTGCCCCGTGTCCGACGTGCATCTCGTGGGCGAGAATCATCTGAGCGGTATGCAGGGCATCGGCGGCATCGTGGGAACCGGATTCGATTTGATTTCCGATTGCAGCGCCACGGCGGACATTACCGTTCTGGGCGACGACGGTGCCTGCGCGGGCTTGATCGCCGGCGGAACGACCATGAGCTCCATCCGGAGCTGCACGGTGACAGGCGGAAGCATCACCGCCGAGGGCAATCAGACTTGGGGCTTCGGGGCCCTCTGCGGCGCTCCCTGGGGCGCGGCTGAGATCGAGGACTGCAAGGTCAGGGGCACCGTCATCACCGTGAGCGGCGAACACAACCGTCTGGTGGGCGGCTTGGTGGGCTTCGGCGGGACCTACGACCCGTCGGCCCCCGCCCAGATCACCGGCTGCACGGTGGAGGACGTGACGATCAACTGCTCCGGAACCACGGATTGTGTGGGCGGCCTCATCGGCGCGGGCAAGGAAATGATGGAAGGCAGCGACGTGATGTCCTCCTTCGTTGTCAGCGGCTGTTCTGTCTCCGGAAGCATCTCGGGCGGCAGGAATTACGTGGACGCCATCGTCGGAGACCCGGCCTGTGCCGTATCCGTAGACTGCGAGGGCGGCATGACGGTTTCCGGCGCGACCGGACTGGGCGGCATTTTCCCCGCCGTTGCCGGGGAGAACGGCACCACCTACGTCAGCCTCTTTGACCGGATCATCAGCGATGAATGGACGCCTGTCTGGGTGGACTACGTCGCCGCAGTCGTCGGCGAGGACGCCGCTGCCGAAACGACCGCTGGCCTGCAGGCTGCAATCACCTCCGATCTGTACGGCGAAGCCGCTGTGAGCGCGTTTGCCGACGGCAGCTACGCCTTTGACTGTGATTTTATCAACGGCGCGCAAAGCCTTAGCTTCAAGGACAATACCGTCACAGTCCTGAAAACGGACGGCAGCAGCGAGACCCATACCTACGAGTATCTTGGCCAGTACAACATCGGCGAGGGCGAGACCATGATGTATCAGGGCATGGAAATCTCTATGGCCTTCCCAGTGGACGTGTACAAGAGCATCGACGAGGCAGGGGAGTTCAACTATTTCTTCCTGCGGGAAGACACCATGGAGGAGACCTATCACATTGAATTCCGCTACGGTAAAGATCTGGAGGAGCTGCAGGGCTATCTGGTGGGCCCCTACGCCTACTGGCTGGCGGCGGGCATCGATGAAAACGCCGACGACGATACCGTCCGCCGCGTGATCAGCCTGTTCTGCCTGGAAAACATGGACTATTCCGCCCACGCGGAAGCGGCCCTGCGCCAAATCAGCGAGCTCGGCTTCGTGGGGACCTGGAAAGCGGATATGTCCGCCTTTGGGGAAGCCTACGCATCCGTTGATCTGCAAATGACCATCGACGAAAACGGCCACGGCGTCACCACCATGGACGGCACGCAGACCGCCGACTTTGAGGCCTACGCGGTGGACAACGGCGAAAAGGGCGACGGTGTCGGCCTCTACGTGGCCTACAGCAATCTGGAATACGAGGCGGAGGCCGCGCCCTATACCATGACGGTAAACGACGCGGGCCAGACGGTGCTGACGCTGACGGCGGACGACGGGACCATCAGCTGGATCCGGCAGTAAGCCGCAAAGCAAAACGCTGAGAAAGAAGGCTTGTCCATGAAAGAAAAAAAGCAAAGCGAGTTGTCCGTTCTGCTGGGCTACGCGGGCAGCTACAAGGGCCTGACTTTTCTGGGGCTTGGGCTCTCCGCTGTGGCGATGATCCTGGGAATGGCCCCCTACGTCTGCATCTGGCTGGCGGCCCGGGATCTGATCGACGTTGCCCCGGAGTGGACGAAGGCGGCGGACGTTTCCAAATACGGCTGGCTGGCCTTTGGCTTTGCCGTGGCGGGGATCGCGGTGTACTTCGCCGCTCTGATGTGTACCCATCTGGCGGCCTTCCGCACGGCCTCCAATATCCGCAAGCAGGGCATGGCCCATCTGATGAAAACGCCCCTGGGCTTTTTTGACGCCAACGCCTCCGGCCTGCTGCGGAACCGGCTGGACGGGGCGGCCTCCGAGACGGAGACCCTGCTGGCCCACAACCTGGCGGACATTGTGGGCTCCGCCGCCATGCTGATCGCCATGATCGTTCTGATGTTCGTCTTCGACTGGCGCATGGGAGCGGCCTGCCTGCTGGCGGCAGTGATCTCCATTCTGGCCATGTTCTCCATGATGGGGGGCAAGAACGCCAAGCTGATGATGGAGTACCAGAGCGCCCAGGACGATATGAGCAAGGCCGGCACGGAGTACGTCCGGGGCATTCCCGTGGTGAAGGTGTTCCAGCAGACCGTGTACTCCTTCAAGGCATTCCGGCAGGCCATCGAGGACTACAGCGCCAAGGCGGAGCGCTACACCGACGGCGTCTGCCGCCTGCCGCAATCCATCAATCTGACCTTCACCGAGGGCGCGTTCATCTTCCTGATCCCGGCGGCCCTGCTGCTGGCGCCGGGGGCGCTGAAAAGCGGCAGCTTCGCCGACTTCGTGACGAACTTCGCCTTCTACGCGGTCTTCTCCGCCATCGTCTCCACGGCCCTGGCCCGGATCATGTTCGCCGCCAGCGGCACCATGCTGGCCAAGACCGCCCTGGCCCGGATCGACACGGTGATGAAGGCCCCCACCCTTTCCCTTCCCCTGTACCCCCAGACGCCCCGGGACAACAGCGTGGAGTTCAAAAACGTGAGCTTTACCTACCAGGGCGCGGCCCTGCCCGCCCTGGACCGGGTCTCCTTCCGGGTGGAGCCGGGGCAGACGGTGGCCCTGGTGGGCCCCTCCGGCGGCGGCAAGACCACGGCGGCCAGCTTGAT
>CAMVIC010000037.1 GCA_947167435.1 uncultured Clostridia bacterium
ATGTCCACGCTCTCCAGGGTGACGATGGGCGCCACCGCGTCGTAAAAGTGCAGGTCGCTGTCCGGGCAGAGCTCCGCGATTTTCTCCGCGATGGCGTCGCTGCTGAGGGGGCCGGTGGCAATCACCACCACGCCCTCCGGGATGGAAGCGGCCTCCTCCCGTACCAGCTCAAGCCGCCGGCAGGCACAGAGCCTGTCCGTGATATAGCGGGAAAAGCCCTCCCGGTCCACCGCCAGCGCACCGCCGGCCGCAACCTGGTTCCGGTCTGCGCTCTCCATGATCAGTGAGCCCATTTTCCGCATTTCCGCCTTGAGCAGGCCCACCGCGTTGGACAGCTCGTCGCTGCGCAGGGAGTTGGAGCAGACCAGCTCTGCGAAATACGGCGAGTGATGGGCCGGGCTCATCTTCTCCGGCTTCATCTCCACCAGCCGCACCGGAATCCCCCGTTTGGCCAGCTGCCAGGCGCATTCGCTGCCGGCAAGGCCGGCTCCCAGGACGGTTACTGTTTCCATCTCTTATTCCTTCGCTGTCGTTTTCTTTGCAGCCGTTGTTTTCTTTCCGGCTGTTGTCTTCTTTGCGGTCGTCTTCTTTTCCGCCGTCTTCTTCCCCTCGGTCTTCCCGGCGGTCTTTTTTCCCGCGCTCTTCTTTTCCGCCGCAGCAGCCTTCTCCTCGGGCGTTTTTTTCTTATAGCTGCGCTTTTCCTCGGGGACGAAGTTGGGGCAGGCTTCGTTGATGCAGAAGGATTTTAGCGGTCCGCGGCCGGATTTCTTGAACATGGTTTTGCCGCAGGCCGGGCAATAGTCCTTGGTCGGCACGTCCCAGGTGATAAAGCCGCAGTCGGTTCCCCGCTCGCAGGCATAGAACACATAGCCCTTCTTGGAGGTACGCTTGAGGATTTTGCCGCCGCACTTGGGACATTTCCCCGGCATCTCCACGACGATGGGCTTGGTAAAGGTGCACTCCGGGAAGCCGGGGCAAGCCAGGAAATGTCCGAATCTGCCCTTTTTCACCACCATCCGACGGCCGCAGACGTCACAGTATTCGTCGCTCAGAACGTCCGGCACCTTGATGCGCACGCCGTCCATGGCGCTCTCCGCCTGCTCGTATTCCTTTTCGAAGCCCTCGTAGAACTCCGCCAGGACGCTGCGCCATTTTGCCTGGCCACGCTCGATCTCGTCCAGCTCCTCCTCCATGTGGTTTGTGAACTTCAGGTCCACAATATCGGAGAAGTGCTCCTTCATCAGGCCCGTCACCACCTCTCCAAGGGGCGTGGGGCGCAGATACTTGCCTTCCTTGATCACATAGTCGTGGGCTGTGATGGTGGAGATGGTCGGCGCATAGGTGGAAGGACGGCCGATTCCCTTTTCCTCCATGGCACGGATCAGCGTTGCCTCCGTATACCGGGCAGGCGGCTGGGTAAACTGCTGATCGGGCAGGAACTTGTCCAGCTGCAGCTTTTCTCCCTCGGAGAGAGAGGGCAGCGGGTTTGCAATCTCGTCGCTCTCCTCATCCCGGGCTTCCTCATAAACAGCGGTATAGCCGGGGAATTTCAGCTCCGAATAATTGGAGCGGAAGGTATATCCGGCGGAATCCACCTCTACCGCCACATTGTCATATACGGCGTTGGCCATCTGGCAGGCGGTGAATCGGCCCCAGATCAGGCGGTAAAGCCGATACTGCTCCTGGGTCAGGTCCTTGCGGACCATTTCCGGCGTCAGGTTCACGTCTGTGGGCCGGATGGCCTCATGTGCGTCCTGGGCACCGGCCTTGGTCTTGAAGCGGCGGGGCTTTCCGGGATAGTATTCCGGTCCGTAGCGGTCGATGATGAAATTTTTCGCCGCGTTCAGCGCCTCATCGGAGAGACGCAGGGAATCGGTACGCATATAGGTAATCAGACCGACGCTGCCCTGTCCGGAGATGTTGACGCCCTCATACAGCTGCTGGGCAATGGACATGGTGCGCCTGGGCGTCATGCTCAGGCGGCGGGAAGCCTCCTGCTGCAGGGTGGATGTGATGAAGGGAGGCGCAGGCGTCCGCTGTTTTTCCCCGCGCTTGACGCTGGAGACGGTGAAAGCCTCATGCTCCGTTGCGGCAATCACCGCGTTTACCTCTGCCTCATTGTGCAGCTCCTGCTTTTTGTCTCCGATGCCATAGAAACGGGCGGTAAAGCTGCCGCCGTCCTGCCGGGAAAGGCCTGCGTCCAGCAGCCAGTACTCCTCGCTGACAAAGGCCTTGATTTCCTCCTCCCGGTCCACCACCATACGGGTGGCAACCGACTGAACCCGTCCCGCGGAAAGGCCGGTTTTCACCTTGCGCCACAGCAGCGGCGAGAGTTTATAGCCCACATGCCGGTCCAGAATCCGTCGGGCCTGCTGGGCGTCCACCAGGTCCTGATCGATGCTGCGGGGCTGCTGAATGCTCTCGGTAACCACCTTGCGGGTGATTTCGTTGAAGGTGACGCGCCTGGCCTTGTCGTCCGGCAGGTCCAGCAGTTCCTTCAGGTGCCAGGAGATGGCCTCGCCCTCGCGGTCAGGGTCCGTGGCCAGATAGACCGTACGGGCGCTTTTGGCGTCCTTTTTCAGCTGAGTGATCAGCTCCGACTTGTCCCGCACGGGGATGTATTGGGGCTCAAAGCCGTTTTCTATATCCACACCCATCTTGCTCTTGGGGAGATCCCGCAGATGCCCCATGGATGCCGTAACCTTATAATCTCCGCCCAGATACTTCTCAATTGTCTTTGCCTTTGCCGGCGACTCCACGATTACAAGATCCTTTGCCTTTGCCATTCTCTGTCCTCACTTCTTTGCGATTTTCAATGTGATTCGTTTTCCGGCGTCCCGCCGGATATAGCCCTTCACTTCCAGCAGTGTCAGATTTCCCAGCACCTTTCCCACGGGCAGGCCCGTGGCCTCCACGATGTCGTCGATGTGAGAGGAATTGCGGTCGATGGCTGCGATGATTTTAAGCTGCTCCTCTGACAGGCCGGCCAGCTGTTTTTCCAGGTCAATATAGTCTTCACCGCCCGCCTTGTCAACGGCTTTTTGCCCGGCGACGGTCTCCGCAGTTTCCTCTGAAGGCGTCTCGACGGGCGCCGCCGTACTCTCTGGCGGATGGATTTTGTCGGGGTACAGACCCTGGAACTCACTCATCACGTCCCAGCCGCAGGTGACAAGCTTGGCGCCTTCCTTGAGCATGGCCAGCGTCCCGGCGCTGTTTTCGTCGTTGACGCAGCCGGGAACTGCGAACAGCTCCTTTCCCTGCTCCGCCGCTTCCTCGGCAAACAGGCGTGTCCCCCTTTTGGCAGGCGCCTCCACCACCAGGACGCCCACGGAAATGCCGGCCGCGATCCGGTTCCGCTCCCGGAAGAAGGAGCGCTGTGCTGCCATTCCGGGCGGATACTCGCTGAGCACCGCGCCCCGGGCGGCCACGTCCTTCGCCAGAAAGCCGCGCTCCTGCTCGTGGGGTGTGCCCAAAACGGCAACACAGCAGCCGTCGGCCAGCAGCGCGCCCCGCGCCGCTTCCGCGTCAATGCCGCGGGTCAGCCCTGAAACCACGATGCCGCCGCACTTCACAATCTGATAGGCCAGGTCCCGTCCCATTTGCAGCCCGTAGGCGCTGGCATTGCGTGTGCCGATCACGGCGACAGGGGCATTTTCATCCAGTGCGGGCATTCTTCCCCTGACGTAAAGTACGACCGGAGGCGCGTATATGTGCCGCAGTCTGTTGGGATACGCGGCGTCCTGAAGGCTGATGATCTGCAGGCCCTGCGCCTGGCATTCCTCCCGGATGCGGGATACCCCGCTGCGGTCTTTCAGCTCCAGGGCCGCAGCCTCCAGCGGGGATATGCCGTGAATGCCTCGAAAGCTGCCCGGCGGGGCAAAGAAGGCAGACTCCGGGTCGCCAAAGCGCTCCAGCAGCAGGGCCTTGGCCCGGAAGCTTACCGGAGCGGATGACAGCCACAGCCAATATTCCAGCGCCGCCATCGTCCTCCCCCTCTTTCTTTTCTATCGCACCATTTCCCACATGAGCACCGAGGCGGCCACCGCCGCGTTCAGCGATTCGCTGTCCGGCTGCATGGGGATGATCATCTGTCCGTCGCACTGGTTCAGAAGTCCGGCACTGAGCCCGCGCCCCTCGCTGCCCACGGCGATTGCCGCGTGCTTCAGGTCCATCCTCCGCAGGTCTTCGGCCCGGTCGGACAGAGCTGCTCCGTACAGGGGCAGTCCCTGCTCCCGCAGGAATGGGATGAGCCGTTCCGGTTCCATCTGCAGCACCGTCTGCCGAAAGATGGCGCCCATGGTGGCTCGGACGGTTTTGGGCTGATACAGATCCGCGCAGCCCCCGGTCAGGATGACGGCAGCGATGCCGAAGGCGTTTGCGGTTCGGATCACGGTCCCCACATTTCCAGGGTCCTGCACGCCCTCAAGAACAAGGGCGTTATCCAGCTTTGCCGGAAGAGGCCGGCTGGGGATCTTTACCGCAAAGAGCGGTCCCGGGCTGTTTGCCATGGGAGAGGCGTAATCAAACAGCTCTGTCGGCGCCAGAAGCTGCATGGCGTTTTCCAGCCCTTCTATCGGCTGCGCCTCGCCCTTCCAGAGCACGGAAACCACCTGTGCTCCGAAGCTGAGCGCCTCCCGCAGCGTCTTCATACCGTCGCAGAGGTATTCCCTCTGCTCTCTGCGATAGGCGCTGTCCGCGGCAAGCTGCCGAACGTGCCGGATGTATGCGTTTTTCCGTGACGTCAGAACTTCCATAATCCCCCAAGGCCATACTGAACCATTTTATTACCATGACATAACAGTAATAATACATAGTTTTATCCTATTTTGCAAGCCCCTGCTCCGTACAAAAGAGCTGTGAAGTCCCGGCGAGATAAGCCTCGCCGGGACTTCACAGCCCTCTGTTTATGCTTTTTCCGTCTCCTCCTGGCGCTCCGCCTCATAGTCCAGGATCTGGCGGAACTGCGTCTCATACAGCTCCCGGTAGGTCCCGTCCAGCGCCAGCAGCTCATCATGGCTGCCCTGCTCCTGAATGACGCCGTCCTTAACTACCAGGATGCGGTCGGCTTTCAGAATGGTGGAAAGCCGGTGGGCAATCACGATGCTGGTCCGTCCCTGCATCAGCACCTCCAGCGCATCCTGAATCGCGCTCTCCGAAATGGAGTCCAGCGCGGAGGTAGCCTCGTCCAGAATCAGGATTTTCGGATTCTTCAGAATCACGCGGGCGATGGAAAGGCGCTGCTTCTCTCCGCCGGAGAGCTTGAGCCCCCGGTTGCCCACCATGGTGTCATAGCCCTGGGGCTGGGCGGCGATGAAATCGTGGAGATTGGCAATGGCGCAGGCCCTCTCCAGCTCCTCCTGGCTTGCGTCCTCCCTGGCATAGAGCAGGTTTTCCCGGATGGTTCCGTTGAACAGATAGCTGTCCTGGGTCACCACGCCGATGCAGCTGCGCAGATAGGTCAGGTCGAAGTCCCGCACGTCCACACCGGCAATTCTGACGCTGCCGCTGAGCACGTCGTACAGCCGGGGCAGCAGATTGACCACCGTGGACTTGCCGGAGCCGGAGGGTCCCACAATGGCAAACATCTGCCCACCGGGTACCGTAAAATCGATATCGGTCAGCAGGGGCTTTTCCGGATCGTAGGAAAAGGACACATGGTCATAGACGATATCGCCGTTGGTCACGTCCGGCTTCTGTCCGTCCACCGGTGAGACAATGGGGTTTTCCATGTCGAAGTATTCAAAAATCCGGCTGAACAGCGAAAGCGAGCGGGTAAAATCCACATGGATGTTCAGCAGCGATTCAATGGGCCGGTAAAGCCGGTTGACCAGGGCCACCGTAGCCGTGATCACGCCCACGGTCAGGCTGCTGTCCGCCTGGGAAATGATCAGATAGCCGCCCGCGAAATAGATCAGCAGCGGGCCCAGCTGGGTGAACATGCCCATGATTACCCGGAACCACTTGCCGCTGCGCTGCTCCTTCAGCTGCAGCTGCGTGACCTCCTCGTTGACGTCTACAAAGCGCTCATACTCCCGCTTTTCCCGGGTGTAGAGTTTGACCAGCAGCGAGCCGCTGACCGACAGGGTCTCGTTGATGAGCTGGTTCAGCTCGTCGCTTTTGGCCTGGCTCTCGTTCAGGATCTTCCAGCGGGTCTTGCCCACGCTTTTCGTGGGCAGAATCAGCAGCGGAATGACCACAATGCCCACAATGGCCAGCTTCCAGCTCATGGAAAAGAGCGCTACAAGGGTAGTCACCACGGTTGCGATGTTGCTGACGACGCTGGAGAGCGTGCCGGAAATGACGGAGCTTACACCGCTGATATCCGTGTTCATGCGGGTGATGATGTTGCCCTGTTTTTCAGATGTGAAAAAAGCGTGGGGCATGTGCTGCAGATGGTCGTACATCTGATTCTTCATATCGAAGATGATCCGCTGGGAAATCCAGGCGTTGATATAGCTCTCCAGCACGCTGATCACCTGGGACGCCGCCAGCGTCACGAAGGCCATGAGCAGCAGCTGAATCAGCAGGCGCATATTCCGCCCCACAAGGGCCTCGTCCACAATCCGCCCGGTGATGATGCTGGGCAGAAGCCCCAGCACCGCCGAGAGCAGAATCGCCGCGAACACCAGCAGAAACTGCAGCCAGTATGGCTTCAGATAGGACCCGATCCGCAGGATCAACGCCTTTGACACCTGCGGCATGTTCTGTTTTTCCTCTTCTGTCAGAAAGCCTCTGGGGCCCATGCCCCGACCCGGTCCGGCCATTGCGTCACGCTCCTTCCTGATTCTGCCGCATATCATATTCCATGTTCTTCCATCTGTCAATCGGCTGGCAGCAGGAAACCCTCCCTGGATAATTCCGGGAGGGTTCGCTATCAGCCGAGAAGCTGCTCATATTCCGTCTCACGAAAGCCCACCAGCACACGGTCTTCCCCGATCAGAAGCGGGCGTCTGACCAGCATCCCGTCGGTGGCGAGCAGGGAGAGCTGCTCCTCCTCGCTCATCCGGGGCAGTCGGTCCTTCAACGCAAGGCTTTTATACAGGAGTCCGCTGGTGTTGAAGAATCGGCGCATGGGCAGACCGCTCAGCTGCTGCCATTGCCGAAGCTCTTCGGCGCTGGGCCGCTCTTCGCTGATGTCGCGCAGCCGGTAAGCCACACCGTGCTCGTCCAGCCACATTTTCGCCTTCCGGCAGGTGCTGCACTTGGGATAACAGACAAACAGCATGCTGTCTCTCCTCTCATTTTCCATAGCTCGGTCCCGCCAAAAACCAGACATAAGGTGCCTGGTTGCGCGGGTCATTGAAGAAATCGTCGCCCTTGGTTTCATAGGCCGCGTTGGATACAACCCGATACGGCGCCGCCCCGCTCTCATACTCGCGCAGCATCGCCATCTCCTGAAACATCAGGCTGCCCAGCGGGATGTGATAGTCGCTGCTTACAATCGCAAGGCTCGTTACCTGCGGCGCCTGCTCCTCCAGGATTTGGCAGGTAAATTCCGCGTTCTGGTCCGTGGTCATGGAGGCATCTTCCACCAGGAGGCGGTTTTCATCCAGTCCCTGGTTCAGAAACCACTTTGCCATAACGCCCGCCTCTGTGGCCGAGGTGTTGATGGCGGCAGTCCCGCCGCCGGTCACCGCCACAAAGGCCTTCGGATACTTCTGTGCGCATTCCAACGCCACCTGGCAGCGGCCCAGCAGCTCCGGCGCCATGCTTCCGTCAGACTCCAGCTGAAAGCCCAGAACCACAATACAGAGGCTGTCGTCCTCCGGCAGGCCGTCCGGCAGAATGCCCGGATTTACCTCCAGCTCCTCGTTTGTGAAGAACCAGTACTCCATGATGTTTTCCCACAGCATGCCCAGAGCGGGATTTGCCTCCTTCAGCTGTCCCACCAGCGCCCGGGCTGCTTCGATCCCCTCGGCGCGCTGATACTGATAGGTATACACCATGTCGTTTACAAGTCCGTAGGTATATTCCGTATAGCCCTCCCGCTCATCGGGATAGACCGAAAACAGGACCGGTTCAGACGTGGGTTCCGGGGTTGCCTCCGTTGGCGCTTCCGTCGGCTGGGGAGTGACCTGCGGGGCGGGCGTTTCCGTCGGCCGGGGGATACTCTCCGGGCTGGGCGCAGGCGCGGGTGCCGCCTGGATCGGCTCCGCAGTCTCTGCCGGCGGTGCCGGTTCCGGCTGTCCCAGCACCCGCAGCGCAATCGCTGCGGCAGCAACAAGCAGCAGCACAAGAAGCACCCAGCCCTGCGCGCGCCGATCTCTTTTCTTTTTTCGGGTACTGCTCATCTGACTGCTCTCTCCTGTGTTTTTGGGGCTCAGGGCTGGTCCGTCTGCCCTGGATTTCTTATGCTGCGGCATCCGTCGCCGGGCACGCCTGAAAAGCCGCAAGCCGCTGTGCCACGTTCTGCTGCAGGTTGCGGAAGAAGAACTGATAGGCGTAAATATGATATCCGCCCTCAGGCATGCCGGGAATGATTGCCGGATACTCGGCCGCGTCGATATCGGTCACCTTCAGCACGCCCCGCCCGACTTCCAGATAGGCGCCGCAGAGCGCTGCCGTTTCGCGCTGAATCTCTCCGCTGTAATCGGTAAAGCAGGCGCCCAGGTTCTCGCTTCTGTCCGCGACGGTGCCGTCGGTTCTCCAGTTCAGGGGATTGATTCCGAAGGTCTTCTGATCCGCGGGGTTGATAAAGGTCTCCCGAAGCTCCGGCGCCTCGCAGTCAAAGCTGATCACAACGCCGACGTCATCCGCCGACTGCGCGGGCACAATCTGCGGACAGGCCGCAGCCAGTTCCTCCGTACAGGGCCAGCCGATGGCGTAAACGGCCACCAGCTGATCGTACAGCGCCTCGTCCCCGAAATACTCCGCCAGCAGCCGATAGCACATATCCGCCCCCTGGGAGAAGCCGGCCAGGATAATGGGTCTGCCCTGATTTTCGTTTTCCAGATACCAGGCAAATGCGTCGGATACATCCCGGTAGGCAAGCGCCAAATAAGGCTCCCATTCCGTCCGGTCCAGGCTGTACACCTTCATTGCCGCCTGCCGATAGTAAGGTGCGAACAGTCTGGCACTGTCCTCATAGATGCCGCGCTCCATATTCAGCGCCCCCAGGAAGGCGGCTCTGGTCTCCTCGTCCTCCATGGACATGTTGAATTCGTCCCGCATATCCACTGAAGGGCAGATCAGAAACAGATCTGCGTCCCGATCCTCCCCGATGCCGTAATAGGCCCAGCTTCGGGTGTCCGCATAGTCGACGGCCGCGGTCTCCTCTTTTGCCGTCAGGGAGCTGCTGTTGATGGGGAAGGTAAAATAGGTATCGGGATAGGGCTCGTTTTCAAGGGTAAAGTGCCACCATTCCTCTGCCAGCGGCCGGAAGCCGTGTTTCAGCATCACCTCCCGCAGCAGCATGCGGTTGGCATACTGCTCCTCGGTGACGCCCCGGTAATCGGGGTGGCTGCGCTCGCCGAAATAGTCGAAGGTGCCGCCCATGTCCACTTCCCGCTCCGTACGCATGTCGAACAGCGTCAGGTCAACGGTACTGCCCCTGCTGTGCCCGGAGTGTACCGCGATATAGTTCTGAGTAAACAGCAGGTCCTTGTCCAGCTCCGGATAAAAGTATTCCTTCATCCGGGTATCCCCGCTGTCCAGCGCCCAGTTCATAAAGTGGGTCACCGCCCGCTGAGGCCGGTAAGCGTCAAAGATTTTCAGCCGATAGCCCATGGTCACAAGCTCATCGCTGACCTGGCGCAGTGCGGCCGCAGCCTCCTTCGTCAGGAAAGCCAGCGGTTCCTCATAGCCGTCGATCCGGTCTCCCACGAAGTTATAGGTGGAATAATAGCGAATCTCCAGAATCGCGTCCGGCACCGCCTCGCTGAGCAGCACAAAGTCCGATGCGTCATCGGACAACACCACGTCGTCGGCAGCCCTCGCAACTCCTGCAGGCACAACGGTCAGCAGTACCGCCAGAAGCAGGACTGCGGCAAGCAGCTTCATCCTTCCGCTTCTCTCCATCGCTGTCTCCTCCCTGTTCGTCCGTTTTTCTCTTTCGCTCCATTATATCGCGTGCCGGGGCGCATTTCAAGCGCGGCGCTCCCCTTCCCGCATCTTCCGCAGTGCGGTGTCCGCCCGCTCTCCGGCGACCCGGGCAACGTGCCCGGGCCTGCGAACGGCCGTCCCGTCTCCCCGCTTTACGGCAGATCCTCCACGTCCACGCAGCGGAATCCGCTGTCCATCAGAAGCTGCGCGGTCACACCGGCGCCATCCGTCAGCGTTCCGGTAAAGCTTCCGTCGTACCGCTGTTTTACCCCGCAGCTAGGGCTGCGCGACTGCAGCACAATCAGCTCCGGCTGCTCACGCCGGGCGATCTCCAGGCATTTTTCCGCCCCGGAGCGAAACTCCCGGTCCACGATCCGGCCGTCTCCGGCAGTGACCACCCCGTCTTTGATTTCCGAGGGCACCCGCGGCGTCGGAAGACCGCCCAGCTGCTCCGGACAGACGGTGATCACTTCATTTTCTGCCATCAGCCGGAGGACCTTCCCGTTTCGGTTGTTCCCGCCGTTATACTTGCAATTCTCGCCCGCCAGGCAGGCACTGACCATAATCTTCATTGAAAACAAAACCTCCGCATTTTTGATGCTGCACCTCGCCCTTGGGCCCTGCAGCTTCGATAGGAAAAAGAGGACTGCCCCCTTCTGATATTGGAAGCGTCCTCCTTTTTCATGGACTGTTCGCAGTCTCTTCTCTGTTATTCTGTTCTCAGCGCTTCCACCGGGTCCTTCTTCGCGGCAAGGCCGGAGGGAATCAGGCCGGCGATAAAGGTCAGGAAGACGCTGATCAGCACCAGGCCCACCGCGCCGGCCCAGGGCAGCGTGGAATTGAGGGCGTAGATTCCGGTCAGGTCATGCACGATGATGTTGATCGGGATATTCAGCAGCAGCGTGATCCCAATGCCGATGGCGCCGGCGGCAAAGCCGATGATAAAGGTCTCCGCATTGAACACACGGGAAATGTCCCGTTTGGAAGCGCCGATTGCCCGGAGAATACCGATCTCCTTCGTCCGCTCCAGGACGCTGATATAGGTGATGATGCCGATCATAATGGAGGAGACCACCAGTGAGATGGCCACGAAGGCAATCAGCACATAGATCGGAAG
>CAMVIC010000038.1 GCA_947167435.1 uncultured Clostridia bacterium
TTCTGCACGCCGGAAGGCAGGCCGTAGCGCACGATCAGACGGAACATTTTCGCGTCGAAGCGCAGCGCACTCAGGTGTACCCGGTATTCCGCGTCGGTGGTAAGCAGACGGCGCAGACACAGCAGCCCGCTGAGAAACTGGGCCAGAATGGTAGCCAGGGCGGCACCGCCCACTCCCGTGTGGAACAGGCCGATGAAGGCCACGTCCAGCACCACGTTCAGCGCAGAGGAGAAAACCAGATAATACAGCGGATGGCGGCTGTCGCCCACCGCCTGCATCACGCCGCGAAGGCTGTTATACAGCACAAGGCCCAGACTGCCGGCAAAGAAGATCCGGGTGTAGGTGACGGACAGCTCCATCACGTCCTCCGGCGTATCCATCCAGCGCAGCAGCGTCGGCGTCAGCGTAACGCCGATAATGGTCATCAGCAGGCCGGCCGCCAGGCTGAAGATCAGATTGGTGTGAATGGAGGAGGAGAGCTTTTCACGGTCCTGGGCGCCGTAGTAGCGGGAAATCAGCACGCTGGAGCCGGCGGCGATGCCCATGAAAAAACTGATGATGAGATAATTCAGGTTTCCCGTGGCGCTGACTGCCGCCAGAGCGTCGTTGCCCAGCATGCGGCCCACAATCAGCGCGTCGGCGGTGTTGTATAGCTGCTGGAACAGGTTCCCGATAAAGAGGGGGATCGCGAAGCGAATCATCTGCCCGGCGATGCTGCCCTCGGTCATGCGATAGTCGGAGTGATGCATGGCTGTGAATCGACCGCTTTCTGTTATTGCTCCGGCGATAGAACAGCCTGAAACGACAAGGCGGTGCGGCCGGAGCAATCATGATGATAAAATTGCAGGGCTATCTTACCTGTATCCGGCCCGGCTGTCAAGGGCCGCGTCCCCTTGTCAAGCGGCCCGGGATGGGATATAATAATTTAACTATTTACGATTCAGGAGACGGATATGGAAGAGCAAAAGGCATTTGGCACCCTTTACATTGTGGCAACCCCCATCGGCAACTCCCGGGACATGTCGCCCAGGGGGATGCAGATCCTGACGGACGCGGATCTGATCGCCGCCGAGGATACCCGGCGCTCCATGGTGCTGCTGAACAAGCTCGGCATCCGCAACAAGCTGGTGTCCAACCACAAATTCAACGAATACGGAAAGGCCCGCTCCTTCATCGACGCGATGAAAGAGGGAAAGAGTGTGGCCGTCATTACTGACGCGGGCACTCCCTGCATCTCCGACCCGGGGAACGAGCTCATCAAGGCGGCCGTGGAGGAGGGAATCCGAGTGGTGGGCGTACCGGGCTGCTGCGCCGCGGTGAACGCCCTGGCCATCTCCGGCTTTGACCTGAGCGCCTTCGGCTTCTACGGCTTTTTCCCCCGTGAAAACGCGGACCGCCGCCGCCTGCTGGAAAAGCTGCGGCGGGGGGATATGCGCACCTTCGCCCTGTATGAAAGCCCCAAGCGGATCATGGACCTGGTGGACTTTCTCATTGACGAGGAGGCGGACGTGCGCCTGTGCCTCTGCAACGACATGACCAAGCTGCACGAGATGTGCTTTCGCGGCACGCCTGCGGAGGTGAAGGAGCAGCTGCTTCAGAAGGGAAACTACGACAAGGGCGAGTACGCGGTGGTGCTGGAGGTGCAGCCGGGCTATGTGTTCAACAAGGTGGAGCACACGGTCAGCGCGGAGGCCATGCTGGTGGATGCCATGGTCAGCCGGGGGCTCCGGGCCAGGGACGCGGTGGCGGCGGTACTGGAGGACGTGAACAATTCCTACAGCAAAAACGAGCTGAAGGCCGCGGCGCTGCGGCTGAAAAAGCTCTTCGGTGACGGCGATGCGTGACCGGGAGCTGCGCCTGGAGCTGGAGGCCGCCCTGCCGCAGCTGAGCAAGGCGGTGCTGAGCCAGCCCATCGACAAGACCGCCGACAGCAGGATTGTCATCCGGCCCGTGGCGCTGAAGGGAAGGCGGGCCTGGCAGGTGGAGCGCTTCCGGGGCGACAAGGTCTTTCATCAGAACCTGGAGGAAGAGAGCCTGATGGGAGCCCTGGGGCCGGAGCTTGCCGGCCGCTATCGGCAGGCGCTGATCGTCACCGACGCCGAGAGCCGGCAGTACAGCCTGAAAACCACGGGCCTTTACAAATGCAGCGCAAGCGCGGCCTCGCTGCCCAGACCGGCAGGGGAGGGGCAGCACAATCGCAGCAAGGATTATCTGCTGCGGGAAGGGGAGCCGGTGCCCGCCCTGGTGGACCTGGGGGTCTTCACCCCGGACTATCGGGTGGTCAAGGCCCGCTATGACAAATACAGGCAGATCAACCGCTTCCTTGAGCTGATTGACCAGGCCTTTGCCCGGGAGAAGCGCAGAGAGCTGACGATTCTGGACTTCGGCTGCGGCAAGAGCTATCTGACCTTTATCCTCTATTACTATTTCGCCATCCGTCGGGGCATGGACGTGAAGATCATCGGCTACGACCTGAAGGCGGACGTGGTGGAGCACTGCAACGCCCTGGCGGAGAAGTACGGCTATACGGGATTGCGCTTCGTCCACGCGGACGTGAGCCGGGACGCTCTCTATGGCGAGCGGGTGGACATGATCGTCACCCTTCACGCCTGCGACACCGCCACCGACCATGCCCTGCACTACGCCATCGAGAAGCAGGCGGATTATATTTTTTCCGTGCCCTGCTGCCAGCACGAAATCAACAGCGCCATCCGCAGGGGCGGAGAGCTGGACGTGTTTATGCGCCACGGCATCGTGAAGGAGCGCATGTCCGCCCTGCTGACCGACTCCATCCGGGCCCTGGTGCTGGAGGACCTGGGCTATACCGTGGACCTGATTGAGTTTACGGACTTTGAGAATTCGCCCAAGAACCTGATGATCCGTGCCCGCCGCACCGGAAAGAAGAGCGGCGAGGGCCGCCGTCAGGCCCGGGAGCTGGCCGAGCGCTACGGCTTTACCCAGACCCTGCTGAATTTTTACTGAAGATACTGACCAAAGCTGATTGACGGAAGGGAGGAATCACAGTGGGCAGCACCATCCGCGACGATGCCAGAGACACCGGACTGCGGCTGCTGAAAAAAGGCCGCCGGGGCCTTCTGCGCGCTGTGTTCAGCCGTGCGGGACTGATTCTGCTGATGCTGCTGGTGCAGATCGCCCTGCTGGTGTTCCTCTTCCACTATCTGCAGGACTACCTGCCCCATGCGGTCACCGTGTCCGGCGTGTTCGCGGCGGTGATGGCGCTGGCGGTGCTCAACGGCGAGCACGACGCCAGCAGCAAAATCACCTGGATTATTGTGATCACCACCCTGCCGGTTTTCGGCGCGCTGCTGTTTCTCTATACCCAGAGCGATCTTGGCCACCGGATGCTGAAGCGCCGCTTTGCCCAGGTAACGGAGGACAGCCGCCAAATGCTGAAGCAGGATGAGGCGGTGGCCGCCCGTCTGGAAAGCGAGGCGCCGGCCCTGAAAAGCCTGGGCACCTATGTAAACCGTACCGGCTGCTTTCCCGTCTATGCCGGGAACCGGGTGCGCTATTTCCCCCTTGGCGACGCGCTGTTTCCCGCCCTGCTGGAAGAACTGGAGAAGGCGGAAAAAACCATCTATCTGGAGTTTTTCATCATTGCCGAGGGCCTCATGTGGGGCAAGGTGCTGGAGATTCTGGCCCGGAAGGCCTCCCAGGGCGTGGACGTACGGCTGATCTATGACGGCACCAATGAGTTTTTCACCCTTCCCCGGGACTATCCCAGGCGGCTGGAGGCCCTGGGAATCCGCTGCAAGACCTTCGCGCCCATCCGGCCTTTTGTTTCCACCCTCTACAATTACCGGGATCACCGGAAGATTCTGGTGATCGACGGGAAAACCGCCTTCAACGGCGGCGTGAACCTGGCCGACGAGTACATCAATCGGCAGTCCCGCTTCGGCCACTGGAAGGATTCGGGCGTGATCGTCCACGGCCCGGCGGCCCAGAGCTACACCCTGATGTTCCTGCAGATGTGGAACATCGACGAAAAGGAGCCGGACTTTGCCGCCATGGCGGAGCCGCCCGCCCCACAGGAGGAGGCGGTAGGCTTCCTGCTGCCCTACGGCGACTGCCCCCTGGACGACGAGCGGGTGGGTGAATGGGTGTATATGGACCTGCTGAACCGGGCAAGACACTATGTGCACATCATGACGCCGTACCTGATCCTGGACGGGGAGATGGAGACGGCGCTGAGATTTGCTGCAGAGCGGGGCGTGGACGTGCGGCTGATTCTGCCGGGTATCCCGGACAAAAAGCTGCCCTACGCCCTGGCCAAGACCCACTATCCGTCCCTGCTGCGCTCCGGGGTGAAGATCTATGAGTACAGCCCGGGCTTTGTCCACGCCAAGTCCTTTGTGGTGGACGGTCAGGAGGCGGTGGTGGGCACCATCAATCTGGATTACCGCAGCCTGTATCATCATTTTGAGTGTGCCACCTATATGAACGGTGTGGACTGTATCGACCAGATCGAGGCGGACTTTCAGAAAACCCGGGCTCTGTGCCGGGAAGTGAGCATGGAGACGGTGAAAAAAGAGCGCTGGACGGTGAAGCTGGCGGGCATCCTGATGAAGGTGATCGCGCCGCTGATGTAGCCGCATTCGGTGTGTTTTCGGAAGGGGAGAGAGACGCGTGAACTGGGAATACTGGGAAAAAGAGCTGGCTGCCCTGCCGGGGCGGATCGGCCTGTATTATCACAACCTTGCCACCGGCGAGGAATGGGGACGGCTCCGGGAGGAGCGCTTTGAGTCCGCCAGCGTCATCAAGCTGCCGGTTTTTGCCGCCATCGAGCGGATGGCAGCGGCAGGGGAGGCGGACATGGACGAGCGCCTGGTCTGCCGGGAGGCGGATAAGCTTCCGTCCTGCGGCGCCCTGCGCTATTTCAGCGGGGAGCCGGAGCTGGATATCCGCAGTCTCTGCCGACTGATGATCGCCCTGTCTGACAATTCCGCCACCAATCTGCTGCTGCGCCGCTTCGGTCTTGAACGGCTCAACCGGGAATTTCGCGCCATGGGCCTGGAGCAGAGCCGGCTGGAACGGCTGCTGTTTGACGCGGAAGCCTCTGCCCGGGGACTTGAAAACCGGGTGACGCCCCGGGAGATGGGATGGCTGCTGGAGCAGATTGCCCGGCGGCGCTTCGTGTCGGAGCAGGTGAGCGAAGAGATCGAGAGCGTGCTGCGCTGTCAGCAGATCAAGCACAAGATTCCCGGCTACCTGCCCAAGGGCGTGCCGGTAGCCCACAAGACGGGGGAGGACGCGGGCATCACCAACGACGTGGGCATTGTTTTCGCGCCCAGGCCCTTCGTGCTGTGCTTTCTGGCAAACAAAACAGAGGTGCCCGCAGCGGAGCGCTGCATCCGCGCCCTGTCGCTTGCCCTGTACGAGGACAACCGATAGCAGTTTTCGGTTTCCAGAAAATAGTTATCAGAAGAGAACAGGGGCGGCCCGATGGGCCGCCCCTGTTGCTTCAGAGATCTGAAACTGTCTCTGAAAACTGAAAACTATAAACTATAAACTGAAAACTAGATAATCCGTCTTGCTTCGTAGCCGCGGGTGGCGTAGTAGCCGGCAAGCTCCGTGGTCACAACGCCGGTGGCAGAGTTCTGGGCGTGGACGAAGCGGTTGTTGCCGATGTAAATGCCCACGTGGCCGATGTAGCTGCTTCCGGAGTAGAAGCAGAGAATATCGCCCGGCTGCAGGTCGCTGGGATCCACATGAACGCCGTTCTTGGCCTGGTCGGCGGCAACCCGGTTGAGGGTGTAGCCGAAGTGCTTGTACACGTAGTAGACCAGACCGGAGCAGTCAAAGCCGGTGGAGGGAGAGGTGCCGCCCCAGACGTACTTATAGCCCACGTACTGCAGGGCATAGTCCGCGATCTCGCGGCCCTTGACGGTGCCGCCCACGCTGTTGCTCTGATACTGACCCTTGGTCACATAGCTGCTGTATACATAGCCTGCCGTGCCCTTGTAGGTGATGGCGGTCCATTCGCCCACCGTGCCGGTAATGGTGACGGTGTTGCCGAAGGAAAGCTCACCCAGAATGCCGGAGGACATGGAGGGGGCCGAGCGGAAGCGTACACTGTTGGCGTTGATGTAGGCGAGGGTGGGGTCTACGGAAACCTGGGTCGCGGTGGAGCCGGGCCAGTAGGCCGGAACCTTGGCGGGGTTGATTTCCACGTTGGAGCTCACCGAATTCACCCGCGTCCGCTGCACGGTGCTGCGGTAGTTGGTGGGGATCTCCACGTCGTCGAATACGTCCTCGTCCACGCTGACATTGGAGCCGGAGGGATCGTCTTCGGAGGAAGTGCTGCTCTGGGTGACGGTCACATAAGTGCTGTATACATAGCCGTCCTGTCTGCCGATGCGGCAGTAGGTCCAGTCGCCGGAAGTACCCAGAATGGTCAGCTTGGTGCCGTAGTCATAGGTGCCCAGAATGCTGCTGCTGGTGGAGGGACCGGAGCGGAAACGCACATAGTCGCCGTTGATGAAGCCGGACTTGCCGTCGCCGGTGGAAGAGGATGAGCTGGGGGCGGGGGTGGGATAGGTGCTCACGCCGGATTCGGTGACGGAGCTGATGTTGCTCTCCACAGAGCTGCCGCCGCGGGTGGAGGTGGGCGTATCCGAGCCGGTGGGATCGGAGGCCTCCGCTTCCGTGCGGGTGGGGGCAGGGGTGCTGACCGGGACGCTCACGTTCTCATCCCAGGGTGCCTCCTGACCGGAAGGCCCGTCCGAGGAGGGAGAGAAGCCGGGGTCGTCCACCACCACGTATGCGCTGCCGCCAACCTCCACCGTGGTGGAGGAGGGCGCTACGGACGCGGCCATGCTGAAGCCGTTGACGCTCTGGGTGCTGACGGACTGACCGGCGGTCAGATAATCGGAATAGATATAGCCGCTCACGCCTTGGTACTCTACCGCATACCAGCTGCCGCTGGAATCGGTGACGGTGACCACGGCCCCCTCGGGCAGGCAGTCCAGCACGCGGGATCCGGAGCCGGGCCCCTCGCGCATATTCACGCCGTTCGTGGTTACGATGGCGCTCTCCGCGAAGGCGGGCATAACCAGCAGGGAACATACCAGCAGAGCGGACAGGAGCGTTCGAAACAATTTCTTACGCATTTGAACAGATCCTTCTTTATTGTTTTCTCCGGCAAACGCGAAGGGCGCTGACAATGCAGCGCCTGTCACTTTGCCAGGCTTAATGGATACGAACCCCTGCCGGTGTTCGTATCCATCAAGCCTATCTGGAGGCCAGTGCGCGTTCCAGCCAAACTGCGGCAACGTCGATTGCGGCGTACAGACTGTCCTTCTCGCTCTTTTTCACGATCCGGTCCCGGGATTTGATGGAGGGATCGGTGAGCTGAAGCTGTACGGAGACCTTGGTGGCCACGTCCAGATCCTTGACCTTCTTCGTGTCCAGAATCTGCATCATGATGATGTATTTGTCCGCAAAGCTGCCGTAGTAGATGATGTTGTCTTTCCTTTGGAGGGGATGACCCTTATACTCCAACGTTTTTGCCAAGAAAAGCACCTCCAGTAATGTAAACAAAATGTAACACAGTGATGGGAAAATGTCAACAGAAAAAGCGGGTAAGTTCTGTTCAAGTGGGGGAAAAAGTGGAATTCGGCGTCCGGAATTCCGGATTTTGAACCCCGAATTCCGAATTATCCGAAGATGATGGTCGCGGTGCCGGGGCCGGGATCGCTGCCGCTGTCATAGCCGTATCCGGGACCGTAATCGGTGATGCTGCCGGTGTTGCCGCCGTCGTCATAGGCGGGGCCGTAGCCGTCGTCATAGCCCACCACGTTGCCGGTTCCGTCGTCCGGATAGACGTCGTATTCACTGAACTGTCCGCCGTACTCGTTATAGCCGAATATGCCGGTATTGGCGCCCAGATAGGGATAGGTGAAGTCCGCCCAGGGCAGTCCGTCGTGGACCCGGGACATGACCTTCCGCCACAGCTGGGCGGCGGGGTTGCCGTTGACGCTGATGCGCTCGGGGGTGTCGAAGCCGGTCCAGACGACGGCGCAGTAGTAGGGGGTGATGCCGGCAAACCAGCGGTCCTTATACTCGCCGGAGGTGCCGGTTTTGCCCGCCACGGGCACGTTGTAGAGCCGGGCCTCGGTGCCGGTGCCCTCTTCCACGCCCTTTCGCATCATCCAGGTCATGCAGTAGGCGGTGTTGGGGGCCAGGGCCGCGATGGTGCTGGGGGAATTGTCGATGACCACGTTGCCCTTGGAATCGGTCACCATGGAGTAGCTGCGGCTGTAGGTGAAGATGCCGTCGTTTACGAAGGTGCAGTAGGCCTGGCACATCTCCCGAACGGACACGCCGTAGGTCAGCTGGCCCAGACTCATGGGGGCGTAGGACGCGTCGTCGGGCACAAGGCTTGTAAAGCCCAGCCGCTGGGTCATGTAGTCGTAGGAGGTGACCGGATTGAGCTTGTCCACAATCTGGGCGGCCACGGTGTTCCGGGACCACTTGAGTGCGTCGGTGATGGTCAGAAGCCCGTAATACTGATAGTCGTCGTTGGTGGGATACCAGCTGGTGCCGGCCAGCCGGATGCTGGGGGAGTCGTTTACGACGGTGTCCGGGGTGATAAGCCCCTCGTTTACCGCCGGGGCATAGGCCGACAGGGGCTTGATGGAGGAGCCCGGGGAGCGGGTGGCGCCGCCGTAGTCAAAGCCGTCCACCGATACGGGCACCGCCCGGTTCAGGCCGAAGTTCAGCGTCTTGCCGCCCACGCCGCCGCTGAGAGCCAGAATGCGCCCGTCATAGGGGTCCATGATGACAATGGCGCTCTGGAGCTGCTGGCGGTTGTTGGTGCGGGGAATGGCGGAAAGATCGGTATAGACCGAGTCCACGATTGCCTGAATGCCCGGGTCGATGCAGGCGTAGATCTGGTAGCCGCCGTTATACAGAAGCGATACCGCCGCCTTGTAGCTGATGCCCTTGACCTCCATCAGGTCGTGGATCACGTCGTTGATGACAACCTCCTCGTAATAGCTGTAGATCCGCTGGGTGGAGCCGTTTTCCGCGCTGTGGGCAAAGACCAGCTCCTCGGCCACGGCCGCCTTGTAGGTCTCGTAGTCGATATAGCCCTGCTCGTACATCTCCCGCAGGATGGTCTCCTGCCGGTCCTTGTTGTTCTGCTCGTTGTAGAAGGGGTCGTAATAGGTGGGCTTGTTGGTGATGCCCGCGATGGCGGCGCACTCGGCAAGGTCCA
Organism: uncultured Clostridia bacterium; assembly: GCA_947167435.1. The sequence continues at coordinate 9,239 of CAMVIC010000038.1, forward strand.
GCTCGCTTACGTCCTTGCCGAAGTAGGTCTGGGCCGCGGCCTGTACCCCATAGCAGCCCTCTCCGAAGTAGATGGCGTTGAGATACCACTCCATGATCTGCTTCTTGTCATAGCGCTTTTCCAGCTCCAGGGCGCCGAAAATCTCGGTGAGCTTTCGCTGAATGGTGACCTGATCCTTGCCGGTCAGGTTCTTGATCAGCTGCTGGGTGATGGTGGAGCCGCCGTAGCTGGTCTCCATGCGGGCGAACATCTCCACAAAGGCGCCGGCGGTACGGTACCAGTCCACGCCCTTATGCTCGTAATAACGCTTGTCCTCAATGGCAACCACGGCCTGCTCCATATATTTCGGGATGTCGGCGTAATCCACCCAGATGCGCTTGTACACGCCAACCAGCGGAGCCAGCTCCCGCCACTCACCGGAGGAGGTCTGATACCAGATGGTGCTGGATTCGTTCAGCTGGTAATCCTCCAGGGACAGGTCCATATTGGGCGTCAGAAAGGTCTTGACGTAATAGGCGAAAATACAGGTGAACAGCAGCGCTGCCACCAGCAGCACCAGCAGGGCCGAGCCGAGAAGCTTGAACACCAGGCTCACCACGCCGGAGGCCGCGTCCACGGTAAAGCCCATGGCTTTGAAAACGGTACGGACAGGTCCGCCCTTTTTTTCGGATGCGTCCGGATTCTGTTTGCTTATTGGAAACACCTCCTCACGGGGAAACGGAAGATCGGAAACCCTGCGAAGGCGCTGCGGACATCAGCCGCGCACGGCAGGCATAAAGAAATCATGAGGGCAATTCCATATTGCCAAATGAATATGGCCGTGTTTTGCGCTTGCCCCGCCAGGGACGGGCAAAACGGCGTTTAATTCGTTATTACTCCGGCTGCATAGCCCCACGGCTTGAAATGATCCGGTTGCCGGAGTAACAAAAACCCATCATAATGGTCACTCATTATACCATAGATTCCGCCGGCGGGATAGAGAAAAAGAAAACAAAAATGTAAATTTTTCTTAAGACACCGGTAACAGCCTGAGGGGAAAAGGGGATTGATTTCTGGCAGGCAATGGGTTACAATAGAAATAACCCGAGCAGGAGGTATGCATTATGAGCGAAGAATTCGGCGGCGACATTGTTACCATCGTGGACGACGACGGACAGGAATTTGCACTGGAAGTGCTGGACACCATGGACTACAACGGCCAGACCTATATGGCCTTCCTGCCTGCGGACATGGATGAAAATGACCCGGACTACGGGATCATCATTCTGCGCGTGGTAGAGGACGAGAAGGGCGAGGAGCTGTACGAGTCCATCGACGACGACGCGGAGCTGCAGGACGTGTACGAGCACTTCATGGTCCTGCTCTTTGACGACGAGGACGAAGAGGAATAAAGAACTCCTGCGGTGTGCGTGTGTCCTTTGACTGTGTGGCTCATTAAACCCACATCTCTTATAAGGGATGCCGATTTGAATCTGCGGATTGCAGGCCTCCCGGCTTCGGCCGGAAGTTGGAAGCAGCGAAACAGAACTTAGGCGACCCACCTGCTCTTATGTGCAGGTTATAACTGAGCCAGCACGGCATTCGCGGGATGCTCCCCCGGTTTTACCGGGGGAGTTTTTTTCCTCCCGGGGAGGACGGCCCACGCGGCGGGAAATTCGGAATGCGGAATGCAGAATAACAGGTGCAAGGCTTTGCCCGCACAGAAAAACCGCCGGTCAGACGACCGGCGGTTTTGCATATCTTGTGCTGTTTCGCGGGAGGCTTGCTCTCAGACGATGCCCTGGGCCATCATGGCCTCGGCCACCTTCAGGAAGCCGGCCACGTTGGCGCCGACCATCAGGTCGCCCGGTTTGCCGCACTCGACAGACGCGTCATAGCAGGCCTTGT
>CAMVIC010000039.1 GCA_947167435.1 uncultured Clostridia bacterium
ATCCTGAAAAACGTGTTCCCCCAGCTTGGGGAATGGTGTGAGCGGCGGCACATTTTTCTGCGGGATATCGACCTGCGCTGGGGCGTCACGCCTCATGATTCCCAGACCCAGAACACAATTTACAAATGTCTGACCGCCGTGGACAGCTGCCGCCCCTTTTTCCTTTGTTTTCTGGGGCAGCGCCGGGGCTGGGTGCCGGGCCTTGAAAAAATCAACCGGCGCACCCGGGAAACCTTCCCGGAGATCGTGGAGATGGCGCGCAGCGAGAGCCATTCCGCCACGGAATACGAGATTGAGCATGCGCTGCTGCTGCCCCTGGCCTATTTTGAGGAAGGCGCCCTTCACCGCCGGGAGCCGGTGAAAAACGCCCTTTTCCTGCGCAGAAGGCCGGACTATCTGGCAGCGCTGTCTGAGGCGCAGAGGAGGATCTTCCTGGACTGGAATCCGGAAAAATGCGCCACACCAGAGGGATATGCGGACTATCTGCGCTGCTGCCGGGAGGCGAATGAGAAGACGCGGCGGCGCATCGCGGAAAAGAATCTGGTGCTGGACTACGACTGCCGCTGGGACAGAAGCATTCTCAGCCCGGAGCTTCTGAGCGAAGAGCCCGCGGACGACCGGGCCCAGGGCCGCCTGACCGATTTTACAATCCGGGCGGGGGACCTGCCCGCCGATTTGCGCCGGGAACTGCTGGAAATCCTCAGGCGGGAATTTCCCGCGGAGGTCCCCGCGGGAGAAACCTGGCCCCTGAAGGCCTATCTGCTGGCGGCCTATGTGCGGCAGTTCCTGCCATACGCTAAGACGGAGAACGAAGCGGGCGACCGCTATGCCCGCGACAGGGAGCAGCAGCGCGTCTTCCTGAACACCTGTCTGCGGGACGCGATCCCCCGCAGCGATGCAATTGAGACCCTGAACGCCTACTGTGACGGCGGTTCCCGCTGCCCGCTGCTGGTCCTTGCCGCGTCCGGCATGGGGAAAACCACGCTCTCGGCGCAGTTCATCCGGCAGCGGAAAGAGCCGCTGATCGCCCGCTTTCTGGGCATGTCGGAGCTCTCCGGCGCGCTTTTGCCGCTCTGGGAGAGCATCCTGGCCGAGGCCGGGCTGCCTGCCCCGCCGGACCTGGACACCCTCAGGGCCCGGCTGCCGGAATATCTCGCGGCCATGGCCCCGCGCACGCTGCTGCTGGACGGACTGGAGCAGCTCCCCGGCGGCCTGGAGCTGCCGGAGCTGTTCCCGACGCCTCTGCCGGAGGGGATCAAGGTGATTCTGACGGTGCGCAGCGACCTGGAGGGCGGGCAGCTGCAGCGCTTTCTGCAGTTCCACCCGGACTATCCCCATCCGGAGCTCCGTCCCTTTTCGCCGGAGCAGAAGCAGGCGTTGGTGGAGACGAACCTTCGCAACAGCCTGAAGGAGCTGTCGCCGGAACTGATGGAGCGGGTCTGCACACTCGACGAAGCCGGCAACCCCCTGTATCTTTCCATTCTGCTCAGTGATATCCGATCCTTCGGCTCCTCCTCCCGCCTGCAGAGGGAGATCGAGCGCCACGGCAGCACGCCGCTGTCCGCCTTTGATGCCTTTTTGGAGCGCATGGAAAACGACCGCCTGTTCGATATGCTGCCTCCCGCCCGCTGTGTGCCGCTGGTGTTCGGCCTGCTGGCCGCAGCGCGGGACGGCCTGCGCTATGAGGAACTGACGGATTGCCTGGCCGAGGCTTTCCCGGGAGAAAGCCGGGAGCGCTGCGCGGGCAGTCTCCAGGTCTGTCTGCGGCAGGTGCGGGGCTTCCTGCGCCGCTGTGACGGCAGGACGGATTTCCGCCATCAGGCCTTCCGCACGGCGGCGAAGGCGCGCTATGCCGCCCGGGAGGGGGAGCTTCACGCCATGCTCGCCCGGCTGTTCCGGGCGGAGTGTGACCCGGAGGGGGACGGGAGCTTCCCGGTCCGCGACACAAGGGCGCTGCGGGAATACGCCTGGCAGCTCTCCTTTGTGTCCGAGGCGGATTACGTCCGCCTGTATGGGGACGTGTGCTGGCTGAACGCCCGCTGCGAGGGCAGCGCGGTGCGGGATCTGATCCGGGAGTACGACGATCCCAGGCTGAAAGCGCAGAAACCGGTGCGGGACCTGCTGATTCGCTATCGGGACGGACTGGAGAGCAATCCGAATCTCCTGCCCGCTCTCCTGTGGGCCTTCGGCGGGGAAGAGAGCCGGGAAACCGCGGGCTTTGACCGGCTCCGCTGCGCCTGGCTGCGGACGGAGGGACTCGCCTCCCAATCCGCCGAAACGCTGCCGCCGGAAGAAAACGCCCGGCTGCAGATTCTGGGGGACACCCGGTATCACGCGGCGGCTTTCTCCCTCGCCGGGAAAACGCCCTATGCCTTCGCCTTCACCGGGCAGGGGCAGATCACCGCCTATGACCTGCGAAACGGACTCCCGCTGGAAAACCCGCTTTTCACGGCGAAGGCGATGCCCCTTGGCCTCTGCGCCTCGGACCGCGTGCTGGCCGCCGCTTTTGAAAACGAGAAGATTGAGCTCTACGCCTGGGAGACGGACGGCACGGTCCTGCACAGCAGGCCACTGACCAGTCTTGAATACTTTCCGCCGCTTTACAGCGGCGCGGCACTGTGCTTCGATCAAAAGGGCCGCCTGTGGTTCCAGCCCTTGGAGGAGGCGCTGGTGTCCTATGATCCGGAGACGAAGGACCTGGCGGGCTATTCTCTCCCCGGCGCGGAGGAGATTTCCGCTCTCGCCTCTGTGGGAGAACGCATCTACGCCACAGCCTGCTCCGGACGGAACACCCTGCTTTTCTGTCTGGACGCCTCCGGCCCGGTCCGGATGCGGGATCTGGGCGAAGGCGACAGCCGCGTTCTCTGTGCGGACGAGCGGGGCTGCCTGGTCGGCTGCGCCGCTGCGGGCGGGGCCTATCCGCTGCTGCTGGTGAACGACAGACTGGAGACGCTGCGACAGTGCAGCCTGGAATCACCGGTCACGGCGGCCCTGCCCCTGGAGGCGGCCTGGCTGCTGCTGCCGGCCAAACAGACCCTCGGCCGGCTCTGGCGCTGGGACGGGGAGCGCCTCGATTCCATCGAACAGCAGCTCCTGTACCAGGATCAGGCGCAGCTGGGCCGCCTGCAGGACGGCAGCTTTGCCCTGCTCAGCGCCGGGGCGATCACCCGCTTTGCCTTCACGGTTGCGGCCCCGCAGGGAGAAGTATCGAACCCCACCGGGACGGCGCCTGCCCGGGAGGAGCTGCCGGATCTGAAAAGCTATGAGCTGCAGAACACGAAGGTTTATGCCAGCGGAGACTATGTCTGCGTGACGGGCGTTTCCGTGAGCATGAAATCCGTGCGGGACGAGCAGGCGGCGGGAGCAGTGTTCCTGAAAAAAGTGCCGGGCCGCTGGCACGTCCTGGGTGCGCAGACCTGGCCCCGCTCCCATGAGCTTATCCGCACCGTCTGCATCGACCCGGAGAGCGGCCGCTTTACCCTGCTGTTTCGCTCAGACAGCAGCATCCACTTTGTCAAGGCGATACAGGGCACGGCGGAAGAACTCTGTGCCCGTCAGCGCCTTGCGCAGGAGCTGCGGCTGCCCCAGAACAAAGAAAACTGCGGCTGCTTTCTGGGCGGGCGGCTGTTTTTCAGCGCGGGCGAGCTGCTGCAGGTCTACGACGGGCGGACGCTCCGCTATGAGACGGCGCTGCTGCTGCCCGCGCCGGTCACGGCGATCACGCCCGACGGAGCACGGGTGCTCATACAGTACGGCGGACAGACGGTAAGCGCGGAGATTCCGAAAGGAGCGATGGGATGAAAGACTATATCAACGATACCTTTATCCGGCTGACACAGGAGGGACGAATCAAAGACGCCGTGGCGTTCTGTGAGCGCGTGGCGGCGGAAGCGCCCTGCGTGGAGTTTCGGTGCATGGCGCTGAAGAATCTGGCGGAGTGCCATTTCTTCATGACCGGCGACGGGGAGGCCTGCCGGGAAGCCAATCTCCGGGGTCTCAGGCTCATGGAGGAGCACCCGGAGATTCTGGAGGGCACGGAGCATATACCGCGGGAAGTCACCCGGCGCATGTACTCGGACTTCTGCGAGCAGTTCCGCTCGGTTGCCGTCAGCTTTGAAGAATATGAGGAGCACTGCGAAAAGCCCCTGCGGGTGCGGGCGCGCAACGCAGCGGAGGAGCGCGGTCTGAAGGCCGTGGAGGAACTCAAGAGCAAAAACGCGGGTTGGGTTGAAAACATGTTCCTTTTGCTGGAGCAGTACTTTCCCCAGGCCCAGACCATGACCGGCAACGCCGCCGCGGCCCAGGGATCCTGCCTGGCGCAGCTGATCCTCCTCAACCGCCGGAAGCTGCGCACAAAGCCTCTGGACGTGAACTTCGCCCTGCAGCAGTACATGAACTGCACGGTGGCGAACGTGGAAAAGCTGATCCAGACCTGCGGAACGAATCAATTTCCGCCCGACGGCGAGCAGCTTCTCTTCCTGTTCGACCGGGCATCTTCGATCATCGAGAGCTTCCGCGGCGACCGGCAGGCCGACCAGCCCACGGTGGAAAAATGTCTGGAAATGCTTGCCGGCGCCCGGGCGCATGTGGAGGAGCTCTGCGAGCGCCCGGCAGTACACACCGAGCTCTGGCGTGCCGAGGGCCGGGCGGATTATCTGACCATGGATAAGCTCAGTCGGGATTTCGGCGAAGAGATGGAGGCCCTGGAGAATGTCCGTCTGAAAGAGGTGGACGTGGGGCAGAGCGGCCTGACCGGCGGCCCTGTGGACCCGGGCACGGACAGGAAGCTGGGGAAATTCTTCCGCCGGCTGCTGTTTGTGCTCATCGTGTTTGCCATCGCCTGGGTGATCTGGAAGCTGAACGTGTTCAGCATGACGCGCTGAGGAAGGGAGAGAAATATGGGACTCTTTGACAAAAAAGCGGAAGCCTGCATTGCCTTCGTGGGCAAATACGGGGAGGAGGGGGCGGCCATCACCCGCTCGCGGGAGCGGGAACAGGCGAGAGCCTGCCGGGGAAATCTGAATCTGATCACGGCCATGAAATGCGGCAATCTGCCGGTACTGCCCTGCTTTTTCAGCGACTGGAGCGATCAGGCATATGACTCCGGCACACTGTATGCCGTCCAGTCACGAGGCTTTGCCGGAACCCTCTCCGGCGAGCGGGCACAGCTGCGAGATGCGCTTTGCGGCTTTCTGGCGGAAAACTATGGGGTCACGAAGCCGGAACCGCATCCGGACTGCATCCTCGACAACGGCGGCGTGTTCTACATCCTGTGCCGCGTGACGGCAAGCAAGCAGACGCTGGGATTGTGACCAGCTGACCGAACCGAAAACAAAGGGAGGACGCTTTATGACCTTTGAGACATTCCGAAACAAGCAGACAGACTACTTCAACCAGATGGTGCAGACCCATGATCGGATCTTCGAGGTCGCGTTTGACGGAGACGCGCTGTGGGAAAACTATCAGGCCGGCTTTTCGGAGAGCGACAACCCGATTTTCCGTGTGCGCAGGGCCCACGATTGCTCCGCCTGCCGGCACTTCATCCGGAACATCGGCGGTGCGATCTTTATCGACGAAGATCTGTCCGTCCATACCATGTGGGAGTTTGAAAAAAGCGACGCGGTCTACGGCTCCGTTGCAGAGAAAATGGACGCCTGTATCCGCAGCCTGCCCCTTCGGGGAATTTATCTGAGTCAGACCCACTGCGTCGGCGTGGAGTCCAACATGGACAGGCTGCTGGATATCCGGTGGAATCACTTGTGTGTGGAGGTCCCGGATGCTTTCGTTGTCCGGCGCGGGGATTCCATGGAGGGATTGAAAGCCCGGTACCGGGATACTGCCGCGGTCTTCCGCCGCTCCCTGGAGGAGATCGACATGGAAGCCGTCGACACGATCCTGGAGCTGATCGCCAGCAACACGCTCTACCGGGGCGCGGAGTGGAAGGAGGCTCTTCTGCGCTTCAGGGACTGTAAAAGAGACTTTGAGGCGCTGCCCGAGGAGAAGCGGGCCCTCTATGCCTGGCTCATGGCCGGCCGTGTGGGCAATGTGATCGGGCGTATCCGCAACCATTCCATCGGCACACTGCTGACAAACGTCACGGAGGGGATGGAGCTGGATGCTGCGGTGCGCGCCTATGAGAGCATCGTGGCTCCGGCCAACTACATGCGGCCCAAGACGATCTTCACCAAAAAGATGGTGGAGCAGGCGCAGAAAACGATCACGGAGCTGGGCTATCTGGATTCCCTGCCCCGCCGCTATGCCACGCTCGACGATATCCGGGTGAACAATATCCTGTTCTCCAACAAGGACGCGGCCAGGCGCATCGGCGGAGGCGTATTTGAGGAGATGCTGGCAGACGCGCGGCCCTCTCCCAAAAAGCTGGAGCGCAGCGAGGAACTTCCGGCGGAGAAGTTCCTCCGGGACGTGCTCCCGACCGCGCGCGAGCTGGAGGCCTATGTGGAGAACCGGCACGCGCCGAACTTCATGTCTGTGATCGCCCCGGTCAACGCGGAGGCGCCGACCCTGTTCAAGTGGAACAACGCCTTCTCCTGGGCCTATGCCGGGAACATCACGGACAGCGACGTGAAGCAGAACGTGAAGAATGCCGGCGGAAGGGTGGATGGCGTCCTCCGCTTCAGCATCCAGTGGAACGACCTTGGCACCTGGGATAAAAACGATCTGGACGCCCACTGCGTCGAGCCGAACGGCACCGAGATCTATTTCCGGCAAAAGATGGCGGGAGACGGCGGGAATCTGGACGTGGACATCATCAACCCGGAGAAAGATCGGCCTGCCGTCGAAAACATCACCTGGCCGAACAAGAGCCGGATGCAGGCCGGCACCTATCTGTTCTTCGTGCACCAGTACAGCAACCGGGGCGGCCGCGAAGGCTTCCGGGCGGAGATCGAATTCGACGGACAGATCTTCAGGTTCGACTATCCCAAAGAACTGAAGCAGAACGAGAATGTCAATGTTGCGCAGGTCACCCTGGACAGCAGCGGGAATTTCTCCATCAAGACCTTCCTCCCGGCAGGCTGCAGCAGCAGAGAGATCTGGGGCGTCAAGACGATGGACTTCGTCCCCGTCAGCGTGGTGATGTATTCCCCGAACTACTGGGATGAACAGGAGGGCGTCGGACATCGGCATGTCTTTTTCATCCTGAAAGGCTGCGCCAACCCCGAGGAGCCCAACGGCTTCTATAACGAGTTTTTAAAACCGGAGCTCCTGGAGCACAAACGGGTGCTGGAGGCCCTCGGCGGAAAAATGAAGGTCCGGTATGTGGAAGACCAGCTCTCCGGCATCGGCTTCAGCACCACCAAACGAAACGATCTGCTCGTGAAGGTCAAAGGTGCCGCCGAGCGTATCATAAAAATCAAATTCTGACAGGAGGACAAAATCATGGCAAACGAGCTGTTTGAAATCGCCGCCCGCAAAAAGTACCGCTTTCCCTTCAACGGCCAGATCTCCGCAGAGGACCTGTGGGATCTCAGCCCGGCCCAGCTTGACCGGGTGTTCAAGATTCTGAAAAAGGATCAGAAGACCGGCGAGGAGGAGTCGCTGATGAACACCAGAACCTCGGAGGATACCACGCTCGACAACAAGATCGCGCTGGTCAAGTATATCTTCGAGACCAAACAGGCAGAGAAGCTGGCCGCCGAGCGGAAGGCCGAGGAGAACGCGAAAAAAGCCCGCATCCGGGAAATCATCGCCGACAAGAAGGAAGAAGCACTCAAGGGCATGTCCATTGAGGAGCTGGAGAAGCTGCTGGATACCTGACGCACAGCAGGAGGGCATACTGTGGGATTGTTTGAAAAAACCTTCGACTGGAGAGAAAACCTGTCCGAGCAGGAGGTCAGCGAGGCGATCGCAACCGCGGAGGAGATGGTCCATCGCGACCGCTTCGCCATCGGCTTTCAGCCGGATGCGGTAAAGAAAGGCATCCGGGAGAGAAAAACGGCGCTCAAGCTTTTGAAGACAAAGAAAAAGCTTACGATCAGCGAAGTGGACCTGGTTTATAATTGCCTGCGGAAAGAAGCCGCAGCCCGGCAGTCTATGGGGCAGAGCAGGGCGGAACTGAGCGCGCTGAACGAGTTGATCTCTGCCCTGTACAAATGCCTTTGGGAAAATCGCAGCGGGGGTGCTTGATCATGGGTCTGTTTGGCAAAAAAACGGATGTGGTCATCGCGTTTGTGGGAAAGTACACGCAGCGCGTCAGCTCCCTGCAGGAGCGGGCGATCGCGAACACCTACCGGGCGCGGCTGCAGAGCCTGATCCACCACCACTATCCGGGCGTGAGCCGGTACCGGGTCTGGTTTTTCCGAAACTGGACCGATGGGATCTATTCCACGTCCACCCTGCGCCGCGTGGCGGAGGACGGCTTCAACGCCTACGACAGCGGGGAAAAGAAGGACCTGTTTGACAAGATCGAAAAGGCGCTGATCCTGAAATACAGCGTCATGAAGAGCGATTATCATCCAACCGTCGTCGTGGAGACGGTCGATCCCTATACGGGGATCTTTGTGATCCTCTGCAAGGTGGCGGTGAACGAGAAAAAACTGCAATAGGCAGGGAAAACACGATGAGCACTGCGGGAAGAAAGCTGTTTCAGGTTGAAAATCACAGTGCGGGGCCGGAAGACTACTTTTATCTTGCGTCCATCGGGGAGATTCGGTATATGGACCCGGAGAAGGACCGGCTGCTGCTGGAGAACGTCGCACGCAACGCCGTGGGAACCATGCGGAAGGCCGCGCTGCGAAGGCTGGGCCTCACGGAGCCGCCATTGCCCGATCCCCGGTATCTCTCGGACGGAATCTTTGACGAGCGCTACTGGATTTTGAACGAGCAAATCCTCCGGGTATCCCAGATGGCGGACTGGGAGCTGCTGCGCACGGCGGCCTTTGCCTCCCGCTCGGAGGCCTCCTGCTTCGCCTTCTGCCGACTGACCGGCTGGCGTCTTGCGCCGCCCGCATGCGACGCCTTCAGCCACCGGGACTTTGCCTGCGGGCGGGTGGACTGGATGGCGGCGGAGGATGTGAAAGACCTCTGCCGGGAAATGATCGGAAGACACGGACCCTTTGCCCGGGAGGCGGCGCAATGCCTGCACGCGCAGGAAAACGGAGGACAGCCATGAACACCCACATGGAACGCGAAGCAAAGGAGATTGTGCCGGGGCTGCTGCTGGGCGGCCTGAAGGAGCTGCGTCTTATTCTGGACTGGAAGCCCGACGTACTCTTTCCCCTGGACCGGCTGCCCGGATGGATCTGGGAGGAGGGCTTTCGCGGGGAGATCGTCTATTACCCGATTCCGGATTACGACGTTCTGCCCGACGACGTGCTGGAAAAGCTGGTGGAGACCGTGCTGGACCGGCTGCGCACGGGCTGGCGCACCGCGCTTTTCTGTGCCGGCGGGCATGGGCGGACCGGCTATGCGGCGGCCTGTGTGCTATATCGGCTGGGCATCGAAAACCCCATCGCCTTTCTGCGGCGAAACTACAGTCCGTTTGCCGTGGAGAGCGAGGAGCAGGAGCGGGCGGTGGAGCGCTTTATCGAGACCGTGAACCAAAAAAGCTGCCGAAAAGCATAAGATCGCTTCCATGACAGCAGAAGGAAAGGGGATGTCAGCCGTGCATGAGACTCCTGTACAGCGGTGCTGGAAGCTGCCGGTGTGGGACGCGGACGCGCTGCTGCACGATCCCGGGCTTTTCCGCGCGGCGAAAGAGATAGAGACCGGCCTGGGTTACCGTGGGCGATTGATGATCCGCCGGGAGAACGCATCCCGGATCCGCATTCTGGTTGAGGCGCGGACCGGAGAGAAGTGCCTGCTTGCCATGCTTCGCTTTGTCCGGGCCGCGGAAAAGAAGAAATATGTGACCGGCCCTGCGGAAGAGGAGGAGCTGTGACGGAACAGGAGAATCTGGTGAGAATCTGGTTCGGCGGGGTGCGGGCCGCCTCAGACGCGGGAGAGCGGGAAATCCCGGAAGCCATGTGCCTGAAGCCGCTGCAGCGGGCGAGGCTGCGCATCCTGCTTCGGCGCGACGCCTGTGATCTGCTGAGCCTGTGTATCAGCGCGGCGGAGAGTATCAGCCGGAAAGAGGCAAACAAGGTCTGGGACAGACTGTACAGTGAGCTGATGGAGGACGCCGTCGCGGGGATCTGGAGCGGGGAAGAGAACCTTGCCCTGGCCCGCTATCTGGAAAGCTGTTCCGAGGGCATCGGGGATACGGAGGATTTCTACGCATTTTTCCTGTCGGCCCTCGGTGAAACGGGGAGCGGGAACAGGCAGGAGACGGAGACAGTCGCCCGGCAGGTGAAGACAAGCGCGGACGCCTGCCTGAACGCCTTCATCCGGGAGCGGAGAAACCGGCAGAGCCAAGGCACTTCCGGGGATGAGCCGCCGCCCGGGCTGGACGAATTTGAGTATATCGACTGGCAGATGACACACTGAGGAAAATGAAAGAGAACAGAGACAATCGAAGGCCGAACGAGGAAAAGCGCGACGAAAGCACGGCCATGATCTGCGGCTGTGACGAACCCGCCGGCCGCCCGGTGGGGCGCTGCTTTCGCTGCGGCGGGGAGGTCTGGCCCATTGAGGACGAATGCTGGGACGGTGCGCAGTTTCACTACATCACCTTTGCCTACCGCTGCGGCGGCTGCGGGCTGCAGGAGATGTGGGACTTCTCGGTAAAGGATTGAAGCGACATGTCGGCAAGAATCAAAATGAGCGTGCTGCGCGTGCCCTGTGAGCGGGTCGGGGTCGACGACCCCTGGGCTTTTGCCGAGGCGCACGGGGCCTTTTTCCCCGATTTGGGGGCATATCCCCATTTTGCCGTCGCTCCGACGGTACGCCCCTTCATCGACTATGTGCTGCGCGAGCACGTCACCGACGGGCCCTCCTATGGGAAAACCCGCGGACTCACCGCCGCGGAGCAGTGTAAGTACGAGCCCGCCTTCCGGGCGCTGTTTCCCGCCGTTGATATGCGGGACGTGCGCTTTGTGGAGTTTTGCTGGTACGACGGCTGCGAGGCGCCGGACTATTATGGGGGAGAGCGATCATGAGAGAGAATGCCCGCATCCCTATCGTGATCGGGGTCACAGGTCACAGAAATATCCGAAAGC
>CAMVIC010000040.1 GCA_947167435.1 uncultured Clostridia bacterium
TTCTCCCCCAGCTGGGCCTGGGTCAGCCCCTGCTCCCTGCGCAGCGCGGCCAGGAAGGCGCCAAGCTTTATCATGTCCATAAGATCACCTCCTGCTTTTTTATAGCACAGGCGGGGGAAAATGTCTTCCCCACAAACAGCGAATCGGCCCGGGACAGGGTGAAAAGCCCCATCCCGGGCGCTGTTATGCTGCTTTTTACTCTACTGTGACCAGGCCGTCTTCCCCCACGGTGACGGTCATGCCGGTCTGGACCGCGTCCAGGAATTCCTCCCCGAGATTGTCCACCACGGGCATCTTGCTGTCGGTCCACACGTCGCTGAGAATGGCACCGGAGGCTGCCAGCGAGTCGATGGTCTTGGAAAAGAGAAGGCAGGCGGGCTGCTTGCCCAGGGCGCAGACGGTGTACAGCACCATGCCGCCGGTGGTGGAGCCGATGGTCTGGGGCAGGCAGAGGGCTTTGCCCATCATGGGCTTTTTGTACAGATCCGGATTGTTCTGGTCGCCGCACTTGACCTCGCTGTCGTGGCCGAAGGCCAGCAGGTCCCCGAACATCAGGGCCATCTGGTAGCTGGCCAGGGTGTTGAAGCCGCCGCGGCTGACCAGGGCCTCGGCCTTGCAGGTGCCGGGAACGACCACCCGGCCTTGGAATGTTTTCATACGGCACCTCCTGTGATGAGCTCCAGAATCTCGGCCTCGGTGTAGTATCGGGCGCTGGTGTAGGTGCGCAGCTTGTTGGAGCAGGTAATAACCGCCTTGGACTTGCAGAGGGGATTGTTCATATACATGAGCGGACAGATGGAGGAGAGTACCACGCCCTGCTTTTTGAGGCGGTAGGCGTCCATGCTCATTTCGAACTCCCGGACCACCGGCACGGGAGCCGTAAAGACCGTGGGCACCGTCACCTTGGCAAGACCGCGCTGCCGCAGCTTTTCGTCCACGTTGGCCGCCCAGTCCTTCAGCTGCTGCAGGGACATGTGGGGGCAGCCCACGAAGGCCAGCTGAGGTTTGGCGTCCGGCTTTTTCCAGATGACCGGGTAGCTGCGTTTGACCCGTTCCAGCTCCTCGTCGTCGATCACGTAGACCTGGGCGTCCTCCCGGATAAGGGCCTCGCCCAGCGCCTTTGCCTCTGGCGTCAGGTTCGCGATGTGGTAAAGACCCACGGCGCCGTTGGAAGCGGTGGCCGCGCCGAAGTCCTTCAGATAGGCCCGGTTTTCATCGTTGAGCTCGGTGCCGAGCCATTGCTCCATGCCCTTTACATAGGGCACGTCCTCCATGACCTTCATGCCGATGGCGCTACCCAGCAGCTGCGCCTCCGGCCGGCGCTCACAGCGGACCTCCACCACCCAGGAGGCCTTGCGCCCCTCGTCGGTGAGCAGGCCGAATTCCGGCACGAAGCCCGCAATGGAGCCCATCAGCTCCAGAATGCCGGAGTTGCGGTTGCAGCGGGCGCCCAGAACGGAGTTTGCGTACACCACGGCGGAGCTCTCCGCCCAGGAGAGCACGTCGCCCATCCCGGGAATGTTGCCAACCTGGTCCAGATAACAGGCGCAGGTGTAGCTGTCGTCGTCGGTGATGCCCAGACGGCGCAGCTGCTCTTCATAGCGATCCTGCTGGGTGTACATGATTTTCTTGAACACCAGGTCGTCCAGAGGCGTGGAGGGAACGTTTTTGTCCAGGGGCTTGGGATCGGCGGTGAACTTCTGGCCTGCGGGGATGCCGGCGGAGATGAGTGTGTCGTACAGGTCGTACACCGGCTTCATCACGTCCAGACCGAAGCTGATGACCGTATGACCGTATTTGCTGGTGACGGGCACCATGCGCTCGGCGCCGAAGGTGTCGCCGTACATGACCAGGGTTTTGACGATCTTGGCCATTACCTCGCCCTCTTTGCCGTCCAGCAGAGCCTGCTGCTCGGGACTCAGAATCATAGCAATCACTTCCTTTATTATAATTGTTTTGACAGCTTTGCCTCTATTGTATCAGAGCGCACCCGGCAAGTCAACGCGGGCTGAACATCGGCAGACGGGGGAATAGAAACTCGTGAATTCCGACAGTTGAAATTGCGGGGATTTGTGGTATACTATATCATTACGAAAACTGTGCATGGAGGTTATTAGACAAAACATGGCAAAGAAACAGTTCAAGGCAGAGTCCAAGCGGCTGCTTGACCTGATGATCAATTCCATTTACACCAACAAGGAAATCTTCCTGCGGGAGATTATTTCCAATGCGTCCGACGCCATCGACAAGCTGTGCTACCTCTCCCTGACCGACGACAGCGTGGGTCTGAACCGGAGCGATTACAGGATCGAGCTGATTGTGGACAAGGAAGCGCGCACCCTCACCGTGCGGGATAACGGCATCGGCATGAGCCAGCAGGAGTGCGAGAACAATCTGGGCGTCATCGCCAAGAGCGGTTCCTACCAGTTCAAGGGCGAGATGGACGGCGAGAAGGCCGAGGGCGAGGACATCAGCATCATCGGCCAGTTCGGCGTGGGCTTTTATTCAGCGTTCATGGTCTCTGACAAGGTCACCGTGCTCACCCGCAAATTCGGGGAAGAGCAGGGCGTGAAGTGGGAGAGCACCGGCGCCGACGGCTATACCGTGTCTCCGGCAGAGAAGGAGAGCGTGGGCACCGACGTCATCATGCACATCAAGCCCGACACGGAGGAGGAGATCTACGGCTCCTATCTGGAGGTCTGGAAGCTGAAGGCCCTGGTCAAGAAGTACAGCGACTATGTGCGCTGGCCCATCAAGATGGACGTGGAGCACCAGGAGCGCTATGAGACCGGCGAGAAGAACGACGACGGCAGCCCCAAATATGCCTATCGCATGGTCACTGAGAACGAGACCGTCAACAGCATGGTCCCCATCTGGCAGCGCAGCAAGAGCGAGGTCAGCGACGACGACTGCATCGCCTTCTATCAGGAAAAGAACCACGGCCGCAAGGAGCCGGTGGCCCTGGTGCGCATCAGCGCCGAGGGCGCGGTAAGCTACAAGGCGCTGCTCTTTGTCCCCGGCGAGCAGAATGAAAACGTCTTCTCCGGCGACAACAAGGGCGGAATCACCCTGTACTCCAACGGCGTCATGATCATGGAAAAGTGCGACAAGCTGGTGCACGAGTACTTTGAGTTCGTCAAGGGCGTGGTGGACTCCCCCGACCTGAGCCTGAACATCTCCCGCGAGCTGCTGCAGCACGACCGGCAGCTGCGCATCATCGGCCAGAACCTGGAAAAGCGCATAAAAGGGGAGCTGGAAAAGCTCATGAAGGAGGACCGCCCCAAGTATGAGGAGTTCTTCCGGAATTTCGGCGTGGACCTGAAATGCGGCATCTGTGACGAGTACGGCCGCTATAAGGACTTCCTGCGAGATCTGCTGATTTTCTACACCTCGGAAGACAGGCAGGTCACCCTGAAGGAATACGTGGAGGCCATGCCGGAGAGCCAGAAGGCCATCTACTTTGCCAGCTCTGACTCCGTCAAGCATGCCATGGCCCTGCCCCAGTGCGAGGAGGTCCGCAGCCGTGGATATGAGCTAATCTATCTGACCAGTCCCCTGGACGAGGCGGTGCTGGAGAACCTGCGGGAGCAGGACGGCAAGACCTTCTGCAACGTGGTCACCGACGACCTGGGCTTTGAGACCGAGGAAGAGAAGAAGGCCGCCGAGGAGCGGGACATCGAGAACAAGGACCTGCTGGACTTCGTGAAGGAGTCGGTAGGGGAGAGCGTCAGCAAGGTGCGCCTGAGCCGCAAGCTCAGCACGCAGCCCTGCTGCCTGACTACAGAGGGCGGCATCACCCTGGAGATGGAGCGGTATTTCCGCCACGGTCCCAGCGAGGAGATGCGCAAGCTCCGCGCCAACCGCGTCCTGGAGCTCAACCCCCAGCATCACGCCTTCCAGGCCTTGAAGGAGGCCTTCGACAGCGGCGACAAGGACAGGGCCGCCAGCCTTGCCAAGATCCTCTCCGTCCTGGCGGAAATGACCGCCGGCGTGGAGGTGGAGGACCCCGCCGCCTTCACCGACCTGGTCAGCGGCCTGTTCTGACCGAAGCAGGAGACCCCCAGAAGCTTCCCCGATAAGGAGTTTTTATGAAACCACGCCTGGGAATTTATATCCACATTCCCTTCTGCGCCAGCAAGTGCAGCTACTGCGACTTCTACTCCCTGGCCGGCTGCGACCAACTGATGCCCGCCTATCACCGGGCGCTGAGCGCCCACATGGCAGAGTCCGCCCCCGCCATCCGGCACTATGAGGTGGACAGCGTCTACTTCGGCGGCGGCACCCCCAGCTATTACGGGGCGGAGCAGCTGATCGACCTGTTTGACGTGCTCAAGCGAAACGGCAACGTGCGCATGGACGCGGAGGTCACCGTGGAGTGCAACCCCGACAGCGTCAGCCTCCCCATGCTCAAACAGCTGCGGCAGGAGGGCTTCAACCGGCTGAGCCTGGGAGTCCAGTCTGCGGACAACGATCTGCTGAAGCTGATCGGCCGCCGGCACAACTTCCAGCAGGTGCAGAAGGCCGTGTCCGACGCAAGGCGCGCCGGCTTTGACAATATCAGCCTGGACCTGATCTACGGCCTGCCCAGCCAGAGCAAGAGCGACTGGGCCGACACCCTGGCCAAGGCCGTGGGACTGCATCCGGAGCATCTGTCCTGCTACGGGCTGAAGCTGGAGGAGGGGACGAAGATGTACCGGGAGTACAAGGATTCCCCCATCCTGCCGGACGAGGACACCCAGGCGGACATGTATTCCTACACCGCCGAAATGCTCCAGCGCTTCGGCTACAGACAGTATGAGATCTCCAATTTCGCGGCGCCGGGCTTTGAAAGCCGGCACAACCTGAAATACTGGAATCTGGACGACTATATGGGCTTCGGCCCGGGGGCCCACTCCTGTGTGGGCAATCTGCGCTACAGCTTCGTTCCCGACCTGAAGCGCTATATCTCCGGGGTAGAGCGAAAGGTCAGCATCATCGACGAGTACGAGCAGGTCGACCCGCTGGAAAAGGCGGTGGAATACGTGATGCTGGGCATGCGCACCTCCCGGGGCATTTCCGAATACGATTACCGGGTCCGCTGCCAGTGCGACTGGCGGCCCATCCTCCGGGTCCTGGAGGCTTTCCGGGACAAGGGCTGGGCGGAAAAGACCGAGGATCGCTGGCACTTCACCGTGCCGGGCTTTCTGATCTCCAACACCCTGATCGGGATTCTGCTGGAGGCCCAGGCCAACGGCCGGGCGGCCAGTGTACCATGGCTGGGCGAGGCGGTCAGAGCCGAGAAGAAGATCAGCCTCCCCAAGGGCGAGGATGAGCTGTTTACCGAGCTGTATCAACAGACAAGCACATGATTTTGAGGGCTGAAACGTGACAGAAAAAAACAACGACTACAACGAAACCTACGGAGAAGCGCCCCGCCGTCCCACCCGCGCGCCGGGCAGCCGGAGCACGGGCGCGCATGCTCCCGAACAGGGCAGAAGCAGCGGCGGCGCCGACGACGCACGAAGCGCCCGGGAGGCGAGAGCGCAGCAGCGCGCCGCCCAGCGGCGGGAGGCCGAGGAAGAGAAGGCCTGGCTGGCCGAGCGCAAGCGCCGGGAGCGGGCGGCCAAGGAGGCGGCCCGCGCCCGCAAGCGCCGCCGCCGTCAGGCAAAGTTCCTGCGCTTTCTCAAGGGCGTGCGCAACACCCTGATCGTGCTGCTGATCCTGGCGGTGGTCCTGGGCGTGGGCGCGGCCTACCTGGGCTATCGGGTGACCAACAGCAAAACCACCTTCCCCAACCTGTACGTGGAGGGCATCGCCGTGGGCGGGCTCACCGAGCAGGAGGTGCTGGACAAGCTCAACAGCCAGGACTGGGACGCCAACGCCGCCGTTCCGCTGACGGTGCAGCTGCCGGTAGGCTCCAGCTTCACGGTGGACCGGCTGCGCGCCGGTTCCGAGATTCCGGCCGCCGAGATGGCCGCTGCCGCCATGCGCTACGGGCACACCACCGGCAGCACCATGAGCTGGTTTGATAACCTCTACACCTATATCCAGTGCTACCTGCACAGCCAGGAAGTGGGCAAGCGGGTGGTTACCCTGGATGAGGAGTACATCCGCTCCGCGGCGGAGGAGGGCGTGGCCGCCTTCCAGGCCGCCCATCCCGCCTCCGACTACGTGATCGACAAGGAGCAGGAGGTCCTGCGCCTGGTCAAGGGCGCCGGTCAGATGGAAGTGAACACGGAGACTCTGACCGAGGAGATCAAGTCCGCTCTGCTCAGCGGAGAGACCACGCTGTCCCACACCCAGATCGACAACGAGCTGCCGGTGCCGGATTTCCTGAACATCTATAACGAACTGGCGGTGGAGCCCCAGGACGCCTACTATGTGGAAGGCGGCTGGGACGTGGTGGACGAGGTAGTCGGCTGCTCCTTTGACCTGGACCAGGCGGTTCAGCTCTGGGCCCAGGCGCAGCCCTATCAGGAGGTGGTCATCCCCCTGAGCATCACCTATCCGGAGGTGACCGGCGAAGAGCTGCGCAGCGCGCTGTTCCGGGACCGGCTGGGCTCTCAGACCACCTTCTACACCTCCAGCAGCGACAACCGCATCAACAACATCAACCTGGCAGCCAGCAAGCTGGACGGGCTGGTGCTGATGCCGGGCGAGGTATTCTCCTATAACGACACCATCGGCCAGCGCACCGAGGAGGCCGGCTTCCTGGAGGCGGGCGCCTATCAGGACGGCCAGGTGGTGGAAGAAATCGGCGGCGGCATCTGCCAGGTGTCCTCCACTTTGTACATGGCCACCATGTATGCAAACCTGGAGACCGTCTCCCGCACCGAGCACTATTTCCGCGTGGCCTATCTGGAGCAGTTCGGCCTTGGCTATGACGCCACCGTCAGCTGGCCAAAGCCCGACTTCAAATTTGCCAACAACCGGGATTATCCCATCAAGATTGTGGCCTATTGCGACAACGAGGAGCGCTCCCTGACCATCGAAATCTGGGGCACCGACGTGGACGGCAGCTATGTGGTGCTGGATTACGATCAGTACGTGGTCTTCGACGAAACCTACACCTGGGTGCAGGTGGGCTGGGCCAGCCAGAGCTGGCGCCTGATCTACGACAAGGACGGCAACTTCCTGGAGCAGAAGAAGGAAGCCTACAGCATCTACCACATGCACGACGAGGACATCGAATGGCCGCCCAACGCCTTCTCTGAAGAAGGATGAGCAAAACCGCAACCCAGTAACCCAACAATTGGAGGATAGAGAGTATGGAAAACAAGGTCTTTTATATCACCACGCCGATCTACTACCCCTCGGACAAGCTGCACATCGGCCACACCTACTGCACCGTCGCCACCGACGCCTTTGCCCGCTACAAGCGGCTTTGCGGCTATGACGTGATGTTCCTGACCGGCACCGACGAGCACGGCCAGAAGATCGAGCAGAAGGCCAAAGAGGCCGGCGTCACGCCCAAGGAATTCGTAGACCGGATCGTCACCGGGGAAAACGGCATCCTGGATCTGTGGAAGCTGATGAACATCTCCAACGACCGTTTCATCCGCACCACCGACGACTATCATATGCTGTCGGTCCAGCGCATCTTCAAGAAGATGTACGAGAAGGGCGATATCTACAAGGGCGCCTACAAGGGCAAGTACTGCACCCCCTGCGAGAGCTTCTGGACCGAGAGCCAGCTGGTCAACGGCATGTGCCCCGACTGCGGCCGCCCCGTGCACGACGCCGAGGAGGAGGCCTACTTCTTCCGTCTCTCCAAGTATGCCAAGCCCGTGCAGGAGCTGCTGGAGTCCGGCACCTTCCTGGAGCCCGCCTCCCGCGTCAACGAGATGATCAACAACTTCATCAAGCCGGGTCTCGAGGACCTCTGCGTCTCCCGCACCAGCTTCACCTGGGGCGTGCCCGTGGACTTCGATCCGGGCCACGTCGTCTATGTGTGGGTCGATGCGCTCTTCAACTACGCCACCGCCCTCGGCTTCATGAACGACCGCTATGACGACTACGGCAAGTACTGGCCCCCGGTGAACATCGTCGGCAAGGAGATCGTCCGCTTCCACTCCATCATCTGGCCCGCCATGCTCATGAGCGTGGGTGAGCCGATGCCGAAGAAGGTCTACGGCCACGGCTGGCTCGTCATCGACGGCGGCAAGATGTCCAAGTCCAAGGGCAACGTGGTCGACCCCTACCTGCTGGCGGACAAGTTCGGCGTGGACGCGCTGCGCTTCTTCCTGCTGCGCACCTTCCCCTTCGGCTCGGACGGCAACTTCTCCAACGAGCTCCTGATCAACACCATCAACTCCGACCTCGCCAATGCCTTCGGCAACCTCGTCTCCCGCACCGTCGCCATGGTCGAGAAGTACTTCGCCGGCACCGTGCCCGCCGAGAGGGAAGCGGGCGACCCGGATGACGAGCTGCTGAGCCTGATCCGTGAGACCCCGGAGCGCTACGCGAAGCAGATGGACGCCTTCCAGCTGCACCTCGGCCTGGAGGAAGTCTTCCGCCTGATCGGCCGTGCCAACAAGTACATCGACGAGACCACCCCCTGGATCCTCGCCAAGGACGAGACGAAGAAAGCCCGCCTCGCCGCCGTCATGGCCAACCTCCTCGAAGCCATCCGCGTCTCCCTGGTCCTCCTGACCCCGTTCATTCCGGACACCTGCGCCAAGGCTTTTGAACAGATCGGCACCGCGGAAGACGAGCGCAGCTGGGACAGCCTGTCCACCGTACGCGGACACGAGATCACGGTTGCCCGGGGCGAGACCCTCTTCCCGCGCATCGACACGGCGAAGATGCTCGAGGAGCTGGAGGCCCTGCACAAGCCCGTCACTCCGCCGGCCAAGCCCGTGCTGCCCGACGTGACCATTGACGAGTTTGCCAAGTGCGACATGCGCGTCGTGAAGATCCTGACCTGTGAAGCCGTGAAGAAGTCCGAGAAGCTCCTGAAGTTCACCCTGGACGACGGCTCCGGCAAGGAGCGCATCATCCTCTCCGGCATCCACAAGTTCTATGAGCCCGAGCAGCTGGTAGGGAAGAAGGCCGTGGCCATCCTGAACCTCCCGCCGCGCAAGATGATGGGGATGGAGTCCAACGGCATGCTCCTCTCCGCCGTGAAGGAAGACGAGAAGGGGAACGAGGAACTGCATCTCATGATCGTCTCCGACGACGTCCCGGTGGGCGCCCAGCTCTGCTGAGCCTCCCCGCGTCCCGGCCCCATAGCGCATCGCCCATTCCCCACTGAATTCAATCGTGCGCAGCACACCATCATTCCACTTTTCACATTCCACATTTCACATTGTCCAGGAGGTGACCTCCCATGAAGAAGCAGCCGGGCGTCGTGCCCTTCCTGATTTCCCTGTTTATCATCGGCGGCCTGTACGAGCAGGTGCTGCGTTTCCTGCGCTATCTGATGCACAGACCTTTCATGGGTCTTGAGTCCTTCACGCGCCTCCCCAAGGACCAGCTCCTGATGCTGGCGGTCTTCCTCTTCGGCTGCATTCTCTTTGTCAGCTCGATTGTGAAGATGATCCGCTCGGCCCCGGCCGCGAAAGCCGCAGCAAAGGGAGCCGCCCGGCCGCAGCAGGCCGTCCGGACGCGGGAAACGGCCCGTCCGGCCCCGGCACGCTCTGCGGCGGTGAAGCACCATCCATCGATCCGGCTCCATGCCCCGGACCAGCCGGAGGCAGAGGAGGCGATCCACTGCGCCCATCTCACGGGCCGTGCCAAGTATATGGAGCAGCTGGACAGCTTTCTGAGGACCGGACTGATTGACAGAGAGGAATACCGGGTGCTGAAAAACCGGTACATGAGCCTGGACATCCCAGACGATTACCATTGATGAAAAAATGAAGCTTTGAACGCCGGTGGGGAGCAGTCTCCGCCGGTTTTCTTATTGCGCACACACCGTCCCAGACAAGGCCAAGGCATTGCCATGATTTCCCAGACTGCCGTGGGGTGAGGTGGTGATTCCTGCTGCGCGCTGGTAATCTAGAACAGCCATGATGCCTTTTGCAGGAGCACCATTAGCAGACCATATTCAATAAAAACGCGAATTCGATGATTTATTTTTGAGTAATCTATACAAATATTATTTACAAGCAGGGATCTTGTGTGGTATATTATTAAAATAAAATAAACCCGCGATGAAAGATTTCCTCACAGTTTAATCTTATCGTATTCAGATGCATTTTACTCGTTTCAGACCGTTCAGAGCAATGAAGAACATGGAGGGAAAAAGATGTTTCAGAAAGACTTCACAAGGCGTTTGCTGTCAATGCTTCTCTGTGCCATGATGGTGATCAGCCTCTTCCCGATCGGGGCAATTGCCGAAGAAACAGAGGGCGAACAGCTGGTGGAGAACGCAAGTGCGGAGCTTGTTTCCGTCTCTGCTGAGGAGTCTGCCCCGGCACAAATTGAGGAAGAGCCCGAACCGGCTCCGGAGGAAACGGTTGATGCGGTTGAGCCGGAGAGCGCTGAACCGGAGATCGTATTGGAAGATGCACCGGCGGAGGAGACTGCAGAGAAGCGGGCGGATGCCGGAGATCCGTCTGCGGCTGACAGCGTTGTGGTGGAGATTCCGCCCCACGTGGAGTTCACGCTTTCTCCCGAAGAGGCCGAGGCCGAACTGAAGGTCTTCCGGCCTGTTTGGGATGAGGAAGCGAAAGAGGAAAAGGAACTTGTTTTCCGTCCGGATGAGGACGGGAACTATTTCCTTGAACCGGGGAAGTACTTCTATGCTGTTACTGCGGAAGGCTATGTCCCGGTGACAGAGACACTGGAGTTCAAGGGTGAGACCCTGAAGATTTCCGTTGACCTGGAAGAGATGGAGCCTGTGGACGCAGATGATCCCGACGAGACCGTCACGGGCAACGAGC
>CAMVIC010000041.1 GCA_947167435.1 uncultured Clostridia bacterium
TCCCGAGGCGAAAAACTCTGCGAGGCTTTTTCCTGAAGTCAAGTTTGCCTACAGCCCACGCCCGGTGCAACACCGGGCTTTTTTATTTCCCGAAACAGAAAAGGATCGGAGCTGGTTAAAACCAGTTTCGGTCCTTTTTGCGTGTCATGCGCCTGCGCGAACCATCAATTCTGCGGAAAGGAGTTGAACCAGGCCCGCTCCGAAAACGCTTTCTTTTTCGGGGGAGCCGGCACGTCCTCACCGATTCCCACCGGCAGGAAGCAGACCAGCTCGTAATCCTCCGGAACGTGCAGAATCTGCGCCATCCTGTCGCAGATCCGGTCGTCGTCGGTAATGTGGCCCTCGAACCAGCAGCTCTGATACCCCAGAGCCGTGATGGCCAGCAGCATATTCTCGATGGCGGCGGCATAGTCCTGCACCGCGAAGCATTTGTCCCGGTAGGCGGGGATTCTCCGGGTCAGGACGCAGATGGCCGCGGGTGCGGTTTCGGCCACCGGCGGGTCGATTGCCCGGAGAAGGGCGGAGAGCACTTCCGGGTCGTCGATGGCGATCAGGGACGTGGTCTGCCTGTTGCAGCCGGAGGGGGCAGCAAGGCCCGCCTGCAGAATCCGGACCAGGTCCTCTCTGGGGACGGGGACGGCTTTGTACCTTCCCCGATAGCTGTGCCGGTGCTCAATTGCGTCCAATACGCTGCAGCAGGCCGGAGAGTGCGCTTCCCGGGGCGTTTGCGGCAGGACGTCCAGGCGGCGCAGTTCCGATTGGATCCGCTCAAGGATGGTCCGGTCCGCCGGGAGCCAGTCGACCTGATCCAGGCTCTTCACATCCAGCCATCTGGCGGCCTCGTGCTCCTTCAGAACCGGGGTTCCCTCCGTGATGGTGCACCAGAAGCACTGCATGCTCAGATGAAAGAGCGGGTAATCGTACTCGACGGTGGCGAGACAGTCGCCTACCTGGATCTCGGTGTCAAGCTCTTCCCGGATCTCACGCACCAGCGCCTGCCGGGGTGTTTCGCCGGGCTCGATTTTCCCGCCGGGAAATTCCCAGCCGTCCTTGTAATCGCCGTAGCCGCGCTGGGTGGCAAAGATCCTGCTGCCGTCGCGGATGACGGCCGCTGCAACGTTCACTGTTTTCATGATTTCTCCCTTTACTTTACCACCACGTTCTGCTCGCCCAGAAGCTCCTGCAGCTCCAGCACCAGGCCCTCATGGATCAGGCACCTGGTTCCGATGCGCTTTTGCTCCTTCTCGCACCAGATGACCATCTGTTGCTCTCCGGGGAACATGGTGAGGATCAGCTCGATGCGCTTGAGGATCGGGTCAGAGCGGGAGGGGAGCTTCACCCACAGCTTCTGCTCCGGCCGGATTGCGCTCGCCGCGGGGGGTGGGGCGGCAGCGGCCAGGGTGTCCAGGTCCTGCAGGGGCCGGATGCTGTCCACCATCAGCTGGGGTTCCTTCTCGTCCCGTACGGAGATGCGCCCCCGCACCAGGATGGCGGCGTTGTCCTTTACAAAGCGACCGCCCTCGTCCAGAACGCGCTGAAAGGCGATCAGCTCCATGGAGCCGGTGTCGTCCTCCAGCATGATATAGCTCATGAGGGAGTTGTTCCTGGTGGTACGGGTCCGGCTGGAGGCAATCACGCCGGCCAGCGTCACAAACTGGTTGTCCGCAAAGCGGCGGGGCCCCTCCTCATCGGCAAAATCGCTCATCACGGCGCCGATGGGCACCGCGCCCAGCTTTTTCACCGCGTCCCGGTATTCGTCCATGGGGTGGCCGGTGAGATAGAGGCCGGTGACCTCTTTCTCCATGATCATGATCTCCTGCCGGGTAAACTCCGGCACGTCCGGGATGCGGATGCTTACCGGGGCGGCGTTCTGCCCCGCTTCCAGATCGCCGAACAGGTCCATCTGCCCGGATATGTTGTCCCGCTCCGCCTGAGCCACGGCGTCAAGCACCTGAACGTAAATCTGGATCAGGGCCTTGCGCCTGTAGCCCATGCCGTCAAAGGCGCCGGCGCGGATCAGATTTTCCACCGCCCGGCGGTTCAGGTCCCGGCCTGCCGTGCGCCTGCAGAAATCCTCGAAGCTCTGGAAGGGACCGTTTCGCTCCCGCTCGGCCACCAGGCTCTCAATGGCGCTCCAGCCGATGCCCTTGATGGCCACCAGCCCGAAGCGCAGGTCATTGCCGGAGACGGTGAAGTTTGCGTCGGACTCGTTCACGTCCGGCGGCAGCAGCCGGATTCCAAGTTCCTTGCATTCGGCGATGTATTCGGAGACCTTGGCGCTGTTATCCAGCACCGAGGTCAGCAGCGCCGCCATGTACTGCCGGGGATAGTGGCGCTTCATGTAGGCGGTGCGGTAGACCACGATGGCGTAGCTGACCGCGTGGGCCTTGTTGAAGGCGTAGCTGGCGAAGTCCAGAATTTCGTCATAGATGCTGTTGGCCACGTCCTCGGGGATGCCGCGCTTCATGGCGCCGTCGATGCCCCGGGTCTCGTCGCCGTGGACGAAGGCGACCCGCTCGGCGTCGATGACCTTGTGCTTCTTCTTGGACATGGCCCGGCGGATGTTGTCCGCCTGACCCAGGGAGAAGCCCGCCAGGGAGCGGAAGATCTCGATGACCTGCTCCTGATAGACGATGCAGCCGTAGGTGACCTCAAGAATGGGGCGCAGGCTCTCGTGCTTGTAGCGGATTTTTTCCGGGTGCTGGGACCACTCGATGAAGCGGGGGATGGAGTCCATGGGACCGGGCCGGTAGAGGGCGATGATGGCGGTGATATCCTCAATGCTTTTGGCCTTGATGCCGGTACAAACGCCGGTCATGCCCGCGCTCTCCAGCTGGAACACTCCCTCGGTGCGGCCGGCGGCCAGCATCTCGAAGGTCTCCCGGTCGTCCTCCGGGATGGTCTCCACCTTGAACTCCGGCCGGAAGCGGCGCACCAGCTTGGCCGCGTCCTCCAGGACGGTCAGGTTCCGCAGCCCCAGAAAGTCCATCTTAAGAAGGCCCAGCTCCTCCAGCGTCGTCATGGGATACTGGCAGACCACAGACTCGTCGTTTGTGGCCAGAGGCACGTATTCGTACACGGGATTTTCCGTGATGACAACGCCGGCGGCATGGGTGGAGGCGTGGCGGGGCATGCCCTCCAGGGCCCTGGCCACGTCGATCAGCTTTCGGATCTGCTCGTCGCCCTCATACATCTCCTTGAGAGGCTTGGACAGGCGCAGCGCCTCCTCCAGGGTCATGTTCAGGGCCATGGGCACCTGCTTGGCCACCGCGTCCGTGTCGCCGTAGCTCACGCCCAGCGCCCGGCCTACGTCCCGGATGGCGCCCCGGGCGGCCATGGTGCCGAAGGTGACAATCTGGGCCACGTGGTCGTGCCCGTAGAGCCGGTTCACATAGTCGATGACCTCGCCCCGGCGGTTGACGCAGAAGTCCACGTCGATATCCGGCATGCTCACGCGCTCCGGATTCAGAAAGCGCTCGAAGAAAAGACTGTACTTGATGGGGTCCACGTCCGTGATGTGCAGGCAGTAGGAGACCACGCTCCCCGCCGCGCTGCCGCGGCCGGGGCCTACGGGAATGCCGTTGCGCTTGGCGTAGCCGATGAAATCCGAGACAATGAGGAAGTAGTCCACAAAGCCCATCCGGTGGATCATCTCCAGCTCATAGTCCAGCTGTCCGTGGACCTCAGGCCTGTCGGCAAAGCGTTCGGCAAAGCCCTGCTCACAGAGCCTGCGCAGATAGGCATAGCTGTCCGTCTCTCCGTCGGGGAGCTTGAAGCGGGGCAGATGGTAGTGGCCGAACTCAAAGTCGTAATGGCAGCGCTCGGCGATTTTCACCGTGTTGTCCGCCGCCTCCGGGTACTCCGGGAAGAGGGCGCGCATCTCTTCCTCGCTTTTGAGATAGAACTCATCCGTCTCAAATTTCAGGCGGTTCTTTTCGTCCACAGTCCGACCTGTCTGGATGCACATGAGCACGTCCTGATAATAGGCGTCTTCCTTCTCCAGATAGTGGGCGTCGTTGGTGAGAACCAGGGGGATCCCGGTGTCCCGGCTCAGACGGATGAGCCCCCTTGAGACGGTCAGTTCGTCGCGAATCCCGTGGTTCTGAATCTCCAGATAGAAATCCTCCCCGAAAAGGGCCTTCAGGTCCAACGCCCGCTCCCGGGCCTTTTCATATTCGCCCCGGAGCAGGGTCTGGGGAATCTCGCCGGCCAGGCAGCCGGACAGGCAGATCAGCCCCTCGCTGTACTTGTGCAGCAGCTGCCAGTCGAT
The DNA here is from genome assembly GCA_947167435.1 of uncultured Clostridia bacterium. The sequence continues at coordinate 4,271 of CAMVIC010000041.1, forward strand.
CCGGGGGCGGACATAAAAGCCCTCGGTAAAGCCCGATGACACCAGGTAGCACAGGTTCCGGTAGCCGGTTTCGTTTTTGCACAGCAGAATCAGGTGGCTGTACTCCCGGTCGATGCTGCCCTCTTTTTCAAAGCGGCTGCGGGGCGCCACATAGACCTCGCAGCCGATGACAGGCTGAATACCCTCGGCCAGGCAGGCCTTGTAAAAGGCCACCGCGCCGTACATAACCCCGTGGTCGGTGATGGCCAGGGCGGTCTGCCCCAGCTCTTTGGCGCGCTTTGCGATCCGGTCGATCCGGCAGGCGCCGTCCAGCAGGGAATATTCCGTATGCACATGGAGATGGACAAAGGACATAGGATTACCTTCTTAAATCTCAATAAGATAGGGCGTTTTCTTCATGACCTCAGAGTCAGCAGATGAAACACGAATTATCACATTAAACACCCCCTCGATTATGTTTCAGTAAAATATCCGGCTGATGCCGCAGCTCAGAGTTTTCATCCGGGAGCTTTACAACCTGCATGGGTCACATGGCGGCATGATAGTTTTGTGACATACTGTGCACGTAAACAAGAGATGCGGTGAGTATCTCATGAAAAATACAAAATTCAAAAAGGAGGATAATTATTATGACACTTACAGAACTTAACACCGGCAGACAGGCTGCAGCGGCAAAAAAACGGGAACTCAAAATGTCTGAATTGAGCAAGGTATCCGGTGCCAAAAACGACTGTTGTATTATTCACTCATACAAAACAGGCAATTACAGGAAAACCCGGGTTGGCTTTATAACGCTGGCGGAATACGAGTATTTTTGCACGATGTGCGAACAGTTTTTCTGGCAGGGAGAAATTGAATACTTCGAGTAATCACAGGGTACCTGAAAGCTGCGGGGGCGCTTGCCCCCGCTTTTTTTATGAGAAGATACAGGACAGAGGGTGTGCCTGACTTAAGCAAAAGGCTTATTCAGTCGAAAGTGTTTGCTCGCCCTTCCCGGGCGCCGGGCACTATTGGATCTGGGCCGCCAGACTCAGAATCTTCTTCAGCCTGTGGTTCAGGCAGCTTTTGGACACCGGGGGGCTTGAAAGCAGGGCCAGGTCCGCAAGGCTTGCCGCCGGATTTGTGATGCGCAGCAGCGCCGCGTCCTTCAGCGGCTCCGGCAGGGAGTCCAGCCCGTAGGCCCGGGCATAGCGCCGGATGGCGTCCAGCTGCTCTTGGGCGGCGGCCACGGTCTTGTCGGCGTTGGCGGAGTCGCAGTTGATCTGCCGGGTGACGGTGTTGCGCATCTCCTTGTCCACCTTGGCGGTCATAACGCCCATGGCGGTCACCGGGGCGCCGATGGCGGTGAAGAAATCCGCGATGGCGTCCGCCCGCTTGAAGTACAGCAGGGCGTTGCCGCTGCGCCGGGTTTCCCTGGGGCTGAAGCCCAGGTCCAGCAGCACGGTGTACATCTCCCGGCTGACGCTTTGGTGGGGCGTGGCCAGCTCCAGATGATAGCGCTTGGCCGGATCGGTGACGCTGCCGCCGGCAAGAAAAGCGCCGCGGACAAAGGCCTCCGGGCAGCCCTCCTCCTCCAGCACGCCGAAATTGACGTGGTGGGAGAGGGTCCCCTCCGGGTCGGCGCCGAAGGCCTCCAGAATCCGGCGGAGCTTGTCGCGGTCGCTGATGAGCAGGGATTTCTTCCCGCCGCCCGCCTGGGCGGGGAGCTGGTCAAAGCTCAGATTGAAGGCCCGCTTGAAGAGCCTGGGTAGCCGTTCGGCCACGTCCGGGCTTGCGGTGATGAAGCGCGCCTCCCGGGCGGAGAAGCTGTTGCCGTACAGCAGAGCGCCGTAGCACTCCGCCAGGGCGGTGCTTTTTTTATCGATTCGGAGCTGGCACAGCTCCGCTTTCGCGTCGGATGAAAAAGACATGGACAGAAACCTCCGGTTTCGCTGCGCTTTGAACACAGTTCCCGCATTTCCAAGTACTAAGCACAAAGAACCAGGCACTGAATACAAAGCGTTATTTATCCTTATCCCGGTTTACGTTGATGGAGCTGACGCCCTTGGCGTTGAGATAGTCGTTGATAGCCGCGGCGATGGCCACGCTGCGGTGGCGCCCGCCGGTGCAGCCCACGGCGAGGGTCAGGTTCAGCTTGCCCTCCTCCATATAGTGGGGCAGCAGAAAGTCCAGCATCTCCGCGATCATCTCCATGAAGCGGCGGGTCTGGGGATAGGAGAACACGTACTCCGCCACCGGCCGGTCCAGGCCGGAGAGCGGGCGCAGGCTTTCCACGTAGAAGGGGTTGGGAAGAAAACGCACGTCAAAGACCAGGTCCGCATCCAGGGGGATGCCGTGCTTATAGCCGAAGGACATGACGGTCACGTTCAGCCCCCGGCGCTTGCCCTGCCCGGCAAAGAGGGAAAAGAGACGGTTTTGCAGCTGGCCAAGGGTCAGGTTGGAGCTGTTGACCACGAAATCCGCGTTTTCACGGATGGGGGCCAGCAGGTCCATTTCCCGCTGGATGGCCTGCTCCACGCTGATGCCCGGCCCGGACAGGGGATGGGGGCGGCGGGACTCCTTGTAGCGCCGCACCAGGGTGCGCAGGTCCGCGTCCATATACAGGATGCGCACGGTGCAGTCCATGGCCTTGAGCTCCTCCAGGATATTGAGCAGCTCCCCGAAGCCGTCCCGCTCCCGCACGTCCGTCACCAGCGCCACCTTGTCATAGCGGCCGTGGGCGTCCAGGCACAGCTCCGCGAAGCGGGGCATCAGCGCCAGGGGCAGATTGTCCACGCAATAGTATTCCAGGTCCTCCAACACGTCCGCGGCGCGGCTCTTTCCCGCACCGGACAGGCCCGTTATGATTAAAAACTCCATACGATCTCCCCCTGCCGCCTCTTTACTCCTGAGACTCCGTCCCGGGAAAGCTGATGCGGTTGCGCCCCACGGCGGGGCCGTGATCCTCCAGACGGTAGTCCGGCGGAAGAATGATCATCTCCGGCTCCAGAAACACACCGCTTTTTTCATAGACGGTGTTTCGCACGTGCATCATCAGATCGTATACGTCGTGAGAGCTGGCGCCGCCTGTGTTGACCACGAAGCCCGCGTGCTTCTCGCTCACCTGGGCGCCGCCCACGGCATAGCCCTTCAGCCCCGCCTCGTCGATGAGGGCGGCGGCATAGTGCCCCTCCGGCCGCTTGAAGGCGCTGCCGGCGGAGGGCAGATCCAGCGGCTGCTTTTCCCGCCGCTTTTCGCCCAGCTCCCGCATGCGCCCGGCGATGGCCTCCGGCTCGTCCTGCTCCAGGCGGAACACGGCCGACAGCACCACAAAGCCGCCTACGGAGTTGAAGCGGCTGCGCCGGTAGGAGAAGGCACACTGCTCGTTTGTCAGCTCATACATTCCCTGGTCCGGCAGATACAGGCACACCACGCTCTCGATGACGTCCTTCAGCTCTCCGCCGTAGGCGCCCGCATTCATGATGCACCCGCCGCCCAGGCTGCCCGGAATGCCGGAGGCAAACTCCAGCCCCTTCAGGCCGTGCTGCTGGGCAAAGCCCGACAGCCGCGCCAGGGAGACGCCCGCCTCGGCGTAAACGGCGCCGTCCGGCAGGAGAAAGAGCTTGGTGAGCTTTTCGGTGCTGATGAGAAAAACCTCCTGCAGTCCCTCATCGGGAAAGAGGATGTTGGTGCCGTTTCCGAGCATCAGGGGCGCAAGCTCCTGTTCCTTGAGAATGGCACAGATTTTTGTCAGACTGGTCACGTCGGAAGGAAAGGCGATGGCCCGGGCAGGCCCGCCGATCCGGAAGGAGCAGTGGGCGGACAGCGGCTCCTGCTCCAGCAGCTTCATGCCGGGCAGGGCCTCCTTGATTCGGGCGATGGCAAGTTCCAGATTTTCCATATGATAACTCCGCTTGTTTCAGATTTGCTCCGGGATTCAGAAGGCCCCGGAATCGATCATGCTGTCGTGCTCGGCGGCCAGAGCCTCGGCGGCATTGTAGCCCATCTTCTTCTGGCGGTTGTTCATGGCCGCCAGCTCCAGAATAACCGCAAGGTTCCGTCCGGGGGTCACCGGAATGGTGACCAGGGGCAGCTTCACGCCCAGGATCTCCTCAGTCTCGCTCTCCAGCCCCAGCCGGTCGTAGGCCTTGCCCGCCTGCCAGTGCTCCATGCGGACCACCACGTCGATGTTGGTCTCCGGCTTTACCGCGCCGATGCCGTAGATGTGGCGCACGTTGATCACGCCGATGCCGCGCAGCTCCATGTAGTAGCGGATGATGGCCGGGGCGGTGCCCACCAGGGTGTTCTTGCCCACGAGCTTGATCTCCACCGCGTCGTCCGCCACCAGACGATGGCCGCGCTTTATGAGCTCCAGGGCGGTTTCGCTTTTCCCGATGCCGCTGTCGCCCATGAGCAGCACGCCCTCGCCGTAGACCTCCACCAGCACGCCGTGGGTGGTGAGACGGGGGGCCAGATAGTTGTGCAGGGTGCGGATCACGTCCGCCTGAAAGTCCGAGGTGTCCTGGTCGGTGGTGAACAGGTTCCGGTCATACTTGATCGCCATCTCCAGACACTCGGGGGAGGGCTTGACCCCGTGGCAGATTACCAGGCCGCCGATGTCGTAGCCCATGAAGCGCTCGTAGGCGTGCAGCCGCTCCTGGTGGGAGAGGGTGTTCAGATAGGTGCTCTCCACCCGGCCGATGATCTGCAGACGCTTCGGGTCAAAATAATTGTAAAAACCGGTCAGCTGCATGGCGGGGCGGTTTACGTCCGCCGTGGTAAGCACTGCGTTTTCGTAGTTTTTGGACAGATGGAGCGGCGTGAGGCCGTGCTCCTCGGCGATGGTCTTGAGCTTGACGCTGTACTTGCTTCTCATATCCGGACCTCCCAAATCCCTGTGTGTTCCATAATATATCCATTGTACCCTCTCCGGCGTTTTTTGGCAACGGCTTTTCGGGGAAGAAAAGAAACAGATTTTTTGCAAAGGTAAAAATTTTGCTTGCAATTGCCGGGCCTGTCTGCTATTATATATGAGCTGTCCTTTTGGACGCTTTCTCAGAACACGAGCAAGGAGGTGCTTCAACTTATGGCAAAGTGCCAGTTCTGCGACAAGGATGTGGCCTTCGGGATTCAGGTCAGCCATTCTCACAGACGCTCCAATCGTACTTGGAAGCCGAACGTGAAGCGCGTCAAGGCCATCGTGGACGGTTCCCCCAAGCATGTCTACGTCTGCACCCGCTGCCTGCGCAGCGGCAAGGTCACCCGCGCTGTGTAATTTCATTACCCGAAACAAAGCCTGTTGGAACTGCTCCGACGGGCTTTTTTCGGTTTTCCCGGAAAAGCCCCGCTTTCACGGGAAACGGGCGTTTATTTGTGTTTTGTGCACTTTGCATCTTGCGCATTTGGCCGCCGTCCGATAGGATATAGAAAAACGAAACAGGAGGACGCGTTATGAAGGCTCTGGAAGAACGGATTGTCCGGGACGGGACCATCCGGCCCGGCGGGATTCTGAAAGTGGACAATTTCCTCAACCACCAGATCGACCCGCAGCTGCTGTACGATATGGCCCGGGAGTTTTACCGCCTCTTCGGCGGGGAAGGGGTCAACAAGATCCTCACCATCGAGGCCTCCGGCATCGCCATGGCGGCCATGACCGGCTACGTCTTCGGCTGCCCTCTGGTTTTCGCAAAAAAGAGCAAGAGCCGCAACATCGCCGATGACGTGTACGCAGTGGAGGTGGAGTCCTTCACCCACGGCAACACCAACACCGTAGTGGTGTCCCGGGAATATCTGGGACCGGAGGACCGGGTGCTGATTATCGACGACTTCCTGGCCACCGGCGCTGCCCTGGTGGGGCTCAAGGCCCTGGTGGAGCAGGCAGGCGGCACGGTGGTGGGCGCCGGCATCGCCATCGAAAAGGCCTTTCAGGGCGGCGGAGAGCTGCTGCGGCAGAAGGGCCTGCGGGTAGAGTCTCTGGCGCGCATCGCCGCCATGGGAGACGACGGCAGCATCGAATTCTGCTGAGTACTGCCAAATAAATGATAAATGGTTTCCATAATGGAATTTTCTCCCTTTTATACAAAAATTTAAAGCATAAAATGTTCAAAACAGCCAAAAACATGCTTGACTTTTCAGACATCAACTGATATGCTACCACCATAAAAGTGAACATGATTTCGATATATCACAAATGATATGGATTTGAAGTCTCTACCCGGTTACCGTAAATGACCGGACTATCGAAAATGCACAGCAGGACGGCGCGGCCGGGCTGCGAGGTTTCGCATTGGAGAGGAGACGGACAATCTTTCTTCAATGCTTTTTCATTTCCCTGCGCCAGCGGACGCGGCGCGCCTCACTTCGCTCCCAAAACCGCCTGTGCGGTTTCGGTGAATCGGGAGTGCGGGCCAGGAACGGCCCGCCTCTCCGCAATTTCCCATATACATTTTTATAAAGGAGAAAATCAGAGAATGAAAAAGATCCTTGCCATGCTGCTCGCTCTGGTTATGGTCGTCGCCCTTGGCGCCGTCAACAATGCCACTGC